>NZ_JBHXBG010000063.1:0-29373 GCF_042726755.1 Promicromonospora sp. NPDC060271
CACCACGGTGGCGCGGCCGTCGGCCTGCCCGGGCCGTCGGATCAGAGCGTCGTGTAGTCCACCTGGATCGAGAAGATGTCGTGGCCACCGGACCGGAGCGTCCCGGTGAACCCGCTCTCGTGGGCCTCGGGCTCGGTGGGTGGCGACGGTTCGACGTCCACCGTGCAGGTCTGGCCCGCCGCGGCGAGATGATCCGCCCGCAGCCGGAAGCGACCCGCCTGCCATCGGGCGTCGGGCCCCGCAGCGGCCTGAAGGACATGGTCGAACAGCGCGAACGTCGCGTAGCCCGCCACGGAGACGGGCAGGGCCGGGAACCCGTCGAAGTGCCCCCGGCACATCGCCGCCTCCACCGCCAGCTTGGCCGTGGCGCTGCGGGCGTCGGCCGCGACGTCCACGAGCGGTGCGGGGGCGCTGTACGGGCTGGCCGGCTCCGTGGCGTCCAGTGCGGTGGCCGGGCCCATCAGGCGCCGGAACACGGGCTCCGACATGACGAGGTACTCGAGATCGAGCCGCGCCACGAGACTCCCGTCGGCGTCGCGCAGCTCGGTCTCGGCGACCGCGCGGTTGCGGCCCGTCATGCGGGCGGCCGCCGTCCCGTGGAGCGTGGTCAGCGCCCCGACCGGCGGATACATCCGGCCCACCCCGCGGTGCGCGAGGTAGTAGTGCCGTCCGGCGCCCGGGTTGCTGGTGGCGGTGGCGGAGAGGCCGAGGATGGCGAGGTGCCGCCCTGCCTCCGCGATGTTGATCAGGGTCGCCTGGCGTCCGGTGGGCGTCTGGACCGGGACCGTGGCGGTGGCCAGCCCGGGGGCGGGGCTGACCAGGTCACCGAGCGCGTAGTACGGCGGCGTCACGCAGATCCGCGGACTGATCTCCGCGTAGGCCACCGTGGTGCTGTCGACAGAGGTCATGCGGGTGCCTCCCGAACATAGCCAGCAGTGCTCCAACTGGCATCATGTGCACCAGGGGGCGCTCAAGACCATTGCCCGGTCAGGACTCTTCGGTCAAAGTTTCCACATGGCGAAGTATTGGCGCCCTACTCCGCGAGGCCGCCGATCACCACGTCCCACTGGCGCACGCTGCGCTCGGCGATGACGCCCCGCACCTGGAACGGGTCTGCGTCCAGGATGCGCAGCGCGTCCTCTGCGGACTCCGCCTCGACGACGACCAGCGCGCCGACCCCGCCGTCGACCGGTCCCGAGGCGCGCACGATGCCCTCCGCGTTGAGCCCGCGCAGGAAGTCGCGGTGGCTGGGGCGGACCTCGTCACGGGTCGCCACGTCATCGGAGTAGGTGTAGCTCACGGCGTAGATGCTCATGGGCGCCAGCCTGCCATCACGACGGCGGAGCCGGTTAATTCTTGATGAAGTTGCACCGTCCGTGACGAAGTCGCTCGTCACGAGGCCGCCGCACCGCCACACTCGGACCATGGACGCACGTGAGAACCACTTCGACCTCGTCGTGATCGGCTCCGGCCCCGGCGGCCAGAAGGCCGCCATCGCTGCAGCCAAGCTCGGCAGGCGGGCGGCCGTGGTCGAGCGGCGCGACCACGTCGGCGGCGTCAGCCTGCACACGGGCACCATCCCGTCCAAGACCCTGCGCGAGGCGGTCCTGTACCTGACCGGCCTGCACATGCGCGACGTGTACGGCTCCAGCTACCGGCTCAAGGACCGCATCACCGTCCAGGACCTGCTCGCGCGGCTCCAGCACGTCATCGGCCGGGAGGTCGAGGTGGTGCGCAGCCAGCTCGCGCGCAACCAGGTCGAGACGGTGGTGGGCAGCGCCCGGTTCACCGGCCCGCACGACGTGGAGGTGACGGACGGCGAGGGCGACGTCGTCCGGCGGCTGTCCGCCGACAAGCTGGTCGTGGCTGTCGGCACCAGGCCCGCGCGGCCCGCGAACATCGCGTTCGACGGCGTCCGCGTGGTCGACTCCGACGGCATCCTCGACATGACGGAGGTGCCGCGGACCATGGTCGTGGTCGGCGCGGGGGTGATCGGCATCGAGTACGCGTCGGTGTTCGCGGCGCTCGGCACGCGCGTCACCGTCGTCGAGGCGCGGGACAAGATCCTCGACTTCTGCGACTCCGAGGTCGTCGAGGCGCTCAAGTTCCAGCTGCGCGACCTGTCGGTGACCTTCCGGCTGGGGGAGACCGTCGAGTCGGTGACGGCGGGCAGCGGCGGCACGGTCACCGCGCTCGCCTCCGGCAAGCGGATCCCCGCCGACTGCGTGCTCTACTCCGCCGGGCGGCAGGGCGCCACCGACGGGCTCGACCTCGCCGCGGCGGGGCTCGAGGCGGACGGGCGCGGCCGCCTGCAGGTCGACAAGCAGTTCCGCACCGGCGTCGAGCACATCTACGCCGTCGGCGACGTGATCGGCTTCCCCGCGCTCGCCGCCACCTCCCAGGAGCAGGGGCGGCTCGCGGCGTACCACGCGTTCGGCGAGCCGATCTCGTCGCTGCTGGAGCTGCAGCCGATCGGGATCTACACGATCCCGGAGATCTCCTACTGCGGGGACACCGAGGACCAGCTCACCACCGCCGGCGTGCCGTACGAGGTGGGGGTCGCGCGTTACCGCGAGCTGGCGCGCGGGCAGATCGTCGGCGACTCCTACGGGATGCTCAAGCTGCTCGTCTCGACCGAGGACCGCAAGATCCTCGGCGTGCACGTGTTCGGGACCGGGGCCACCGAGATCATCCACATCGGACAGGCGATCATGACCACCGGCGGCACCGTGGACCATCTGGTCGACACGGTGTTCAACTACCCCACGCTCGCGGAGGCCTACAAGGTCGCAGCGCTCGACGCGACGAACAAGATGCGGGACGTCGAGCGGTTCGGGTTCTGACGGCACCGGGCCGGGCTGGGGCCGGCCGGGTCGGGCCAGGCCGCGGGTGAAATTCCGCGTCGGGTGATCCGGTCGCGAGCGACCTGGCCGCGGGCGAAACGGCACGGTGACGCCGTTCACAAGCGGCCGCGCGACCGTTACGCCGTGTTCGTCCGTGCGCGGTCCTGATCACGGGGTGAACCAGTCTGCCTGTTCCCCTTGCAGTGTTGGACGTTCGTCCGGTTGACTTGCTCATCGTGGTGGTCTCGGAGGTGTCGACCCGGTTGGCCGCCGCGGTCCGGGCCGCCCGCACGGTGGTCCGCCGCGGCCCTCTCACGGCTGCTGCGGACGAGCCGCTGGACGGCATCCGGCGCCCGACCGCCCTGCTCGACCCGGCCCGGGCCGTGGTCCCCTTCATGGGTCGCGAGCAGGAGCTCGACGAGCTCCGCACGTGGGCCGAGAGCCCGGCGTCGATCAGCCTGCGGCTCATCGTCGCTCCCGTCGGCTTCGGCAAGACCCGCCTCGCGAACGAGTTCGGCAGCCGGCTGGGCGAGTCCGGCTGGACCGTCGTCCCCGTGCCGCGCGGCAGGGAGGCCGCCACGGTCCGCGCACGGCCGCCGGGCGACGTGCTCTTCATAGTGGACAACGCGGCGACCCGGCTGGGCCTCGGCGCGATGCTCGACGCCCTGGCCCGCCCCGGCCGTGGCCGCGTTCGCGTCCTCCTGCTGGCCCGGGTCGCGGGGGAGTGGCTGCGCCGGCTGCGCTGGGGCTCGATGCTGTGGCCGCTGCTCGAGCGGGACGGCGCGACGCAGGTCCCGCTGGACCTGGCACTGGCGCCCGGCCTGCCGGACCGCGCGGTGCTGGAGGCCGCGACCGCCGCGTTCGCCGAGTGCCTCGGCGTCGAGAACCCCGGCGTGTCCGCCGTGCGCATGCCGGAACCGGTCGGCGGGACTCGTGTGATCGACCTGCACGCCGCCGCGGCCCTGGCCGCCCTCGGGGCGGCAGGGATCCAGGTCCCGGCCACCGAGCTGAACCCGGTGCGCGGTCTCCTCGAGGTGGCCGCGAGCTCGTGGACGCGGTCGGCGCGCGAGGCCGGTCTCGAGCTGACCGTCGACGAGGTCAAGGACGTCGTGGCCGCGGTGTGCCTGCTGGGTGCCGACGACGCGGCGAGCGTGCGCGACGTGCTGCGCAGGGTGGTCCCCGGGGTGCCCGGCCGCGCCGGTACGCAGTGGCTGCTCGGCCTGCAGCGTCCGGTGACGGGGCTGGAGGCGAATGCCGTCGGGCACGGCCGCGTCGGGGACGTGCTCATCGCCGACCGGTTCGGGCGGTCGGTCGCCCTGGTCGGCTCGTGCACGTGGGGCCTGTCCAGGAAGGCGGCGCTGCGCGTGGTCCACGTGGCCCGCCGGCTGGAGATCGAGCTGTCGGAGACGCCGGGGGTCGGCGCGCTGGCGGCGGAGCTCCTGCGCCGCGCGGCCGACTCCTACGGGGACGACCCACGCGCCCTGCGGACGTCGTTCCTGCTCAAGCCCCGCGGCGTGATGGACGTGTCGACCGACGACGTGGACAGGGCCGAGCGGTCGGTCGCGGCGGCCCGGGACGCGGCGGGCCGGGCCGAGGCGCTCACCGACCTGGGCATGGCGCTCAGGGACGACGCGCGCCTCGCCGAGTCGCTGGACGCGCTGGAGGCGGCCGTCGCCGCGTGGCGCCGCCTCGCGGCGGGCGACCCGGACCGGTACCGCACGGCCCTGGTGGGGGCGATCAACGCCCTCGGCGTCGCACACTGGCGAGCCGGGATGACGAAGGACGCGCTGGCCGCGCAGCTCGAGGCGGTCGAGCTGACCCGGGCGGCGGACGAACGGGACACCGGCTGGATCGAGGCCGAGCTGGCCCGCGTCCTGATGAGCCTGACCGTCGTCCTGAGCGACACGGGTCCTCCCCAGGAGGAGGACGCGCGGTTCATGGAGCTGCTCCCGATCCTCCGGAACCTGGTGCGGCGCGACCCGCGGCAGTGGGGCGTCTTCCTGACGACCGCCCTGTCCAACCGCGCGGTGACGCTCACGGAGAGCCGCCCGGAGGAGGCCCCCGCGTTCGCGCTGGAGGCGGTCGAGCTCAGCCGCAGGATGGTGCTGCAGGCGCCCGAGCGGTACCGGCAGGAGCTCGGGTTCGCGCTGACGAACCTCGCCAACTCGTACGCGGCGCTCGGCCGTGACCGGGAGGCGATCGAGCCGCTCGGCGAGGCCGCGGCCCTGCGCCGCCAGCTCGCCCGCGAGAATCCCGCCGCGCACACCTGGACGCTCGCCTACACGCTCGCGTCGCTGGGCGCGGTACGGTCCCGGCTCGGCGACCTGGACGAGGCGATATCCCTCGAGCGCGAGGCCGTGCTGCTGCGCCGTCGGCTCGCGCGCGAGAACCCCGCGCGGTTCCGCAGGATGCTCGCCGCCTCGCTGTCGAACCTCGCGGTCACGCACTCGCGTGCCGGGGAGCCGGACGAGGCGCTGCCCCTCGAGCAGGAGGCGGTGGCGATCCGGCGCGGCCTGGCGGCGGAGGGGCACCCGGGCGAGGAGTACCTGGCGCGCTCGCTGTCCAACCTGGGGGTGCTCTACTCGGAGCTCGGCCGGGCCGAGGACGCCGTCGCGCCCACCGAGGAGGCTGTGGCCCAGCTGCGGCTGCTCGCCGCCCACGACCCCGAACGTTTCGAGCCGGACCTCGCCGACGCGCTGCTGAACCTCGGCGCCGCGCTCATCGACGCGGGGCGCCCCGAGGAAGGCGTCGAGCCGACGGCGGAGGCCGTACGCGTCCGCCGCGGGCTCGCGCGCCGGAGCCCCGACCTCCACCTGCCAGGTCTCGCCTCCGCCCTCTCCAACATGGCCTCGGTGCACCTCGACCTCAACATGCTGGACTCCGCGGCCGAGTACGCCCAGGAGGTCGTGGACGTCCGGCGCCGGCTCGTCGACGGGTCCTACGCGCACGAGCAGGACCTCCTGCGGGCCCTCGACCTGCAGGCCCGCGTACGCCGGTCGGGTGTCTCCGACGGCCGGGCGGTGCGCTGAGGCCCTGCGGGCGCCGGGCGGGTGTCGCGCGGGTGTCGCGCGGGTTCCGCGTCGGGTGTCGGGCCGGGTGTGACGAGTCCGTCAGCGTGATCCTCGTCCCGTTTCCTAGAACAGGCGTGCGAATGTCAGTGGGTCGCCCTAGGATGCCTCTGTGAGCAATCGCCTCGTCGTCTCGGGTGCCCGAGAGCACAACCTGAAGAACGTCTCCCTGGACCTGCCCAGGGACCAGCTCATCGTGTTCACGGGGCTGTCGGGCTCCGGCAAGTCGTCGCTCGCGTTCGACACGATCTTCGCGGAGGGGCAGCGCCGGTACGTCGAGTCGCTGTCCGCGTACGCGCGCCAGTTCCTCGGCCAGATGGACAAGCCGGACGTCGACTTCATCGAGGGGTTGTCGCCCGCGGTGTCGATCGACCAGAAGTCGACCAACCGCAACCCGCGCTCCACGGTCGGCACCATCACCGAGGTCTACGACTACCTGCGTCTGCTGTTCGCGCGCGCCGGCACGCAGTACTGCCCGGTGTGCGGCGAGAAGGTCCAGTCGCAGACGCCGCAGCAGATCGTGGACCAGATCCTCGAGCTGCCCGAGAACACGCGGTACCAGGTGCTGGCACCCGTCGTGCGCGGCCGCAAGGGCGAGTACGCGGACCTGTTCAAGGAGCTGCAGGCCAAGGGCTTCTCGCGAGCCCGGGTCGACGGCGAGGTCGTGCAGCTCACCGACCCGCCAACGCTGGAGAAGAAGCTCAAGCACGACATCGAGGTCGTCGTGGACCGGCTCGTGGCGCGCGACGGTGTGCAGCGCCGGCTGACGGACTCCGTCGAGACCGCGCTGACCCTGGCGAACGGCCTCGTGATGATCGAGCTCGTGGACGCCGACGTCGACGACCTGACCCGCACCCGCAAGTTCTCCGAGAAGCGGGCCTGCCCGAACGAGCACCCCCTCGCGCTCGACGAGATCGAGCCGCGGACGTTCTCGTTCAACGCACCGTACGGCGCGTGCCCGGAGTGCACGGGCATCGGCTTCCGGCTGGAGGTCGACCCCGACCTCATCGTGCCGGACGACGAGCAGACGCTGCGCGGCGGCGCCGTCGCCCCGTGGGCGCAGACGTCGTCGGAGTACTTCGAGCGTGTGCTGACGGCGCTCGCGGAGGAGATGAAGTTCTCCATGGACGTGCCGTGGCGGGCGCTGCCCCAGCGGGCGCGGGACGCGATCCTGCACGGGCGCGACCACAAGGTGCACGTCAAGTACAAGAACCGGTGGGGTCGCGAACGGCAGTACTCGACCGGGTTCGAGGGTGCCGTGACGTTCCTGGAGCGCCGGCACCGCGAGACCGACTCCGACCTGTCCAAGGACAAGTACGAGGCCTACATGCGCGAGGTGCCGTGCCCCACGTGCGGTGGCGCGCGGCTCAAGCCGGAGGTGCTCGCGGTCAAGATCGACGGGCTGTCCATCGCCGACGTCAGCCGCCTGCCGGTGGGCGAGGCCGCCGAGTTCCTCAAGGGCATCGTGCTCGGGGTGCGCGAGGCGCAGATCGCGACCGAGGTCCTCAAGGAGATCCACGCGCGGCTCGGCTTCCTCCTCGACGTCGGTCTGCACTACCTCACGCTGGAGCGCCCGGCAGGCACCCTGTCCGGCGGCGAGGCCCAGCGCATCCGGCTGGCCACCCAGATCGGTTCCGGGCTGGTTGGTGTCCTGTACGTGCTGGACGAGCCGTCCATCGGGCTGCACCAGCGGGACAACCGCCGCCTGATCGACACGCTGACCCGCCTGCGCGACCTGGGCAACACGCTGATCGTCGTCGAGCACGACGAGGACACGATCCGCGCGGCGGACTGGATCGTCGACATCGGCCCGGGCGCGGGCGAGCACGGCGGCAAGGTCATCCACTCGGGTGACTACGCGGGCCTGCTCGAGGCGAAGGAGTCGATGACCGGCGCGTACCTCGCCGGGCGGCGCTCCATCCCGGTGCCGGCCGTGCGGCGGCCGATCGACCACGACCGGCAGGTCACGGTGATCGGCGCGCACGAGAACAACCTGCGCGACGTCGACGTGTCGTTCCCGCTCGGGGTGCTGACCGTCGTGTCGGGCGTGTCCGGCTCCGGCAAGTCCACCCTGGTCAACTCGATCCTGTACACCGTCATGGCGAACCAGCTCAACGGTGCGCGGCGGGTCGCGGGGCGGCACCGGCGCGTGACGGGTCTGGACCAGCTCGACAAGGTCGTGCACGTGGACCAGGGGCCGATCGGGCGTACGCCGCGATCCAACCCCGCCACGTACACGGGCGTCTGGGACCGGATCCGCAAGATCTTCGCGGAGACCGAGGAGGCCAAGGTCCGTGGTTACGGTCCTGGCCGGTTCTCGTTCAACGTCAAGGGCGGCCGCTGCGAGGCGTGCGCGGGCGACGGCACCATCAAGATCGAGATGAACTTCCTGCCGGACGTCTACGTGCCGTGCGAGGTCTGCCACGGCGCGCGGTACAACCGCGAGACGCTGGAGGTGCACTTCAAGGGCAAGACGGTCGCCGACGTGCTCGACATGCCGATCGAGGAGGCCGCCGAGTTCTTCAAGGCGTTCCCGGCGATCTCCCGGCACCTGTCCACCCTGGTCGACGTCGGCCTGGGGTACGTGCGGCTCGGGCAGCCGGCGCCCACTCTGTCCGGTGGCGAGGCGCAGCGCGTCAAGCTGGCGGCGGAGCTGCAGAAGCGGTCCTCGGGCCGGTCGGCGTACGTCCTGGACGAGCCGACGACGGGCCTCCACTTCGAGGACGTCCGCCGGCTGCTCGGCGTGCTGCAGTCGCTGGCCGACAAGGGCAACACGGTCATCGTGATCGAGCACAACCTCGACGTCATCAAGAACGCCGACTGGGTGATCGACATGGGGCCGGAGGGCGGCAGCGGCGGCGGTAACGTCGTCGCGCAGGGCACGCCCGAGGCCGTGGCGGCGGTGCCCGAGAGCCACACCGGGACGTACCTCGCGGAGATCCTCGAGGTGCACGCCCAGGCCGGCGAGGTCCCGGTGCTGCCGCCGGCGAACGGCAGGCCGAAGCGCAAGCCCGCGGCGAGGAGCGCGACCAAGGCGAAGGCGGGCGCCACGGCCTGACGATCGGACGCGGCTAGCTCGTGGCACGGATCTCGAACACGGCCACGTCGTCGGCGGCAGCGGCGAACTCGTCCGGGTCGGGGCCGCTGACCAGGCCGATCTCCTGGAAGAAGAAGACGCCGTGGGGTACCTGCGTGGGGAACGCACGCATGACCGTGCGCCGCAGCTCGGGGTCCGTGACCTCGCGGAGGTCCACGCGGTGGTGACGCCGGCCGCGGGCGAGCTGCCCGTGGCCGGCGTGCCGCGCGTTGCGGGCCCAGTCCGACTCGGCGAGCCCGGCGATCACATAACGGTGCTCGTCGACCGTCAGGGGGGAGACGGGCGTCGCTCGCGGGGCGCCCGAGACGCGCCCTGGCACCGTGAGCACGTGGATGGTGCCCAGCGGTAGCCCGAGTCGCTGGAGGGCCTTCACGATGCGGTTGGCGGTCGGCAGCCACGTCGGGAGCGGGGAGTGGCGGGACATCGGATTCCTTCGGTCGTCGAAATTATTATTTCGAGCGTAGAATAGTTCGGGTGTCAAAGCAATCACTGGTCGAGCGGGCCGCGAAGGCGGTGGAACGGTTCGGTGCTGCAGCTGACGTCGTCGACGACGCGGCGGCGGACGCGTTCGGGATCATCCGCACCGATCTGCGGATCATCGGAGAGCTGGTGGACGCCGGGGGAAGGATGACGGCGGGGCAGGTCGCCGAGGCGACCGGCTTGAGTCCGGCCGCGACCACGGCGGCCGTCCAGAGGCTGGTGGAGCACGGGTACGTCGTCCGCGAGCCCGACCCCGCCGATCGCCGGCGGGTCACGGTCACCCTCACGGCGGCCGCCGAGCAGCGGGTCGAGAGCGTCTACGGGCCGGTCGCGGAAGACGGGACGGCTGAGCTGCGTCGTCGGACGGTCGCGGAGCTGGAGGTCATCATCGACTTCCTGGAGCGGGGGTACGCGCTGCAGCTCGAGCAGGCGGCCAGGATCCGGGCGATGGGGTGAGCCCGGAACCGCGGTGTGATCGAGGGCACCAGCCGCTACGCTGGGCCCATGAGCGGAGCCACGCATGACTACGCCGTGACGGTGCGATGGACGGGTGCGGGGGATGCGGGTACGACGTCGTACACCTCGTACTCCCGCGACCACGAGATCGACCTGCCGCACAAGCCGCCCCTGCTCGGATCGGCCGACCCGGCCTTCCGGGGCGACCCGGCCCGGAACAGCCCGGAGGAGCTCTTCGTCGCGAGCCTGAGCCAGTGCCACATGCTGTGGTTCCTGCACCTGGCGGCGGAGTCGGGCCTGGTCGTGCGCGAGTACACCGATGCGGCGACCGGCACCATGCGCGTCGAGTCGCGCGGCGAGGGCGCGTTCACCGACGTGACGCTGCACCCGAAGGTCGTCGTGGACCCGGGTGAGCTCGCGACGGACGAGCACCTCGCGGCCCTGCACCACAAGGCGCACGCGATGTGCTTCATCGCCCGGTCGGTGAACTTCCCGGTCCTCGTGGAGCCGACCCCGGTCCACGTCACCGTCTGACCCCTTACCAGCGTTGGGTGCTGGGTATTTGCGCCTCCGGAGCCGGATCGGGCGCAGATAGCCAGCACTCAACACTGGGGCGCGTGCGTTCTTGTCAGTGGCACCGCATAGGTTGGGGGCATGGCGGATCCAGCTACCTATCGACCCAAGGCGGGAGAGATCCCGACCTCGCCCGGCGTCTACCGGTTCCGAGACGAGCACGGCCGGGTCGTCTACGTGGGCAAGGCGAAGAACCTGCGCCAGCGCCTGGCGAACTACTTCCAGGACGTCGCGAACCTGCACGAGCGCACCCGGCGGATGGTGACGACGGCGGCGTCCGTCGAGTGGACGGTGGTCGGCACAGAGGTCGAGGCGCTCGCCCTGGAGTTCACCTGGATCCAGCAGTACGACCCGCGGTTCAACGTGAAGTACCGGGACGACAAGTCGTACCCGTACCTCGCGGTGACCCTGGGGGAGGAGGTGCCGCGCGCCCAGGTCATGCGGGGGGCCAAGCGCAAGGGCACCCGCTACTTCGGCCCGTACGGGCACGCCTGGGCCATCCGGGAGACGCTCGACCTGCTGCTGCGCGTCTTCCCGATCCGGACGTGCTCGGCCGGCGTCTACAAGCGCGCCGGGCAGTCGGGCCGGCCGTGCCTGCTCGGGTACATCGACAAGTGCTCCGCGCCCTGTGTCGGCCGCATCAGCGTCGACGACCACCGGGCCCTGGTCCTGGACTTCTGCGACTTCATGGCGGGCGACACCGCCAAGTTCGAGCGGCGGCTCACCAAGCGCATGCAGGAGGCGGCCGCGGAGATGGAGTACGAGCAGGCGGCCCGCCTGCGCGACGACATCGAGGCCCTGCGGCGGGCCACCGAGAAGAACGCCGTTGTGCTCGGCGACGCCACCGACGCCGACGTCTTCGCCCTCGTGGGGGACGAGCTCGAGGCCGCCGTCCAGGTGTTCCACGTCCGCGGGGGCCGCATCCGCGGCCAGCGGGGCTGGATCGTCGAGAAGGTCGAGGACATCACCGACGGCGAGCTCGTGGAGCACCTGCTGCAGCAGGTCTACGGGGCCGCCGACGAGGTGGACGGGGTGGAGGCCCGTGACGCGGTGCCGCGCGAGGTCCTCGTGCCGGTGCTGCCGCCCGACCTCGAGCAGGTCGGCACCTGGCTCAGCGGGCTGCGGGGCGCGCGCGTCGACGTGCGGGTACCGCAGCGCGGCGACAAGAAGGAGCTCGCGGCCACCGTCCGCAAGAACGCCGAGCACGCGCTCATGGTGCACCGCACGCGCCGAGCGGGTGACCTCACGACCCGCTCCCAGGCCCTCGCGGAGATCCAGGAGGCGCTCGACCTGGACTCGGCGCCCCTGCGCATCGAGTGCTACGACATCTCGCACACCCAGGGCACCTACCAGTCGGCGTCGATGGTGGTGTTCGAGGACGGCCTGGCCCGCAAGAGCGAGTACCGCTCGTTCAGCATCCGCGGGTCGGACGGCGACGGCGCCCGCGACGACACCGAGGCCATGCACGAGGTCATCACGCGCCGCTTCAAGCGCTACCTGGCCGACCGCCTGAAGTCCAACGACGTCGAGATGGCCGCCGAGCTGTCCGGCGGCGAGCTGTCCGGCGGCGAGGTGGCCGCCGACGCGCCGGAGGAGAAGGCACGGTTCGCGTACCCGCCCAGCCTCGTCGTGGTCGACGGCGGACCGCCCCAGGTCGCCGCCGCGAAGCGGGCGCTGGACGAGCTCGGCATCACCGACGTCGCGCTCTGCGGCCTGGCCAAGCGCCTGGAGGAGGTGTGGGTGCCGGGGGAGGACTACCCCGTCATCCTGCAGCGTTCCAGCGAGGGCCTGTACCTGCTGCAGCGTGTCCGGGACGAGGCGCACCGGTTCGCGATCACGCAGCACCGCAGGCGGCGCAGCAAGGGCATGACGGCCTCCGTGCTCGACGACGTCCCCGGGCTCGGCCCGGCGCGCAAGAAGGTGCTGCTCACCCACTTCGGCTCGCTCAAGCGGCTCAAGGCCGCGAGCGTCGAGGAGATCGCCAGCGTGCGCGGCATGGGGGACAAGACGGCGGAGGCGGTGGTCGCGGCCCTGAAGGCCTGACGCTGGCATGCTTGGCCCCATGAGCAACACCGAGCCGTCACCCATCACCGCACCCGAGGGCATCGCCGAGGTCGAGGCCGCCACGCACAGCCCGGAGCACAGCGAGCCGCAGGTGCTGGTGATCACCGGAATGTCGGGCGCCGGCCGGTCGCGCGCGGCCGCCGTGCTGGAGGACCTCGACTGGTACGTCGTGGACAACCTGCCGCCGATGATGCTCGTGCCCCTGGTCGACCTCATGGCCAAGGGTTCGAGCATCGAGCGCATCGCCGTCGTGGTGGACGTGCGCGGCCGGCAGTTCTTCTCGGAGCTCGACAAGGTGCTCGTGCACATGACCGAGGCAGGGGTGGCCTACCGGATCCTGTTCCTCGACGCGAGCGACGAGGTGCTCGTGCGCCGCTTCGAGCAGGTCCGCAGGCCGCACCCGCTGCAGGGCGAGGGCCGCATCCTCGACGGCATCGCGGAGGAGCGGTCCGTCGTCGCGACCCTGGCCGCACGGGCCGACCTGCGGATCGACACCTCGGACCTGTCGGTGCACGACCTCGCGAGGGAGATCCGCGGATGGCTCGCGCACGACATCAACGAGGTGCTGCGCGTCAACGTCATCTCGTTCGGGTTCAAGTACGGCATACCCCTGGACGCCGACCACGTGGTGGACGTACGGTTCCTGGCCAACCCCTACTGGATCACCGAGCTGCGGCACCTGACGGGGCGTGACCAGCCGGTACGCGACTACGTGCTCGCCCGACCGGGCGCCGTCGAGTTCATCGACCGCTACGTCGACGCCCTGGCTCCGGTGCTCGCCGGCTACCTCAACGAGGAGAAGCGCTACGTGACCATCGCCGTGGGATGCACGGGAGGCAAGCACCGCTCCGTCGCCATCTCCGAAGCCATCGCCGACCGACTCCGTGCCCGAGGCCAGCTCGTCTCCGTCTCGGCACGTGATCTGGGCCGCGAATGATCCCGCACGCGCCAGGGGTGCCGGACGTCCCGGCACCGGAGTGGAGCAAGAACCCGTCGGTGGTCGCCCTGGGCGGTGGCCACGGACTGTCCGCGAGCCTGTCGGCCCTGCGCCTCATGTCCGACCGCCTCACGGCGGTGGTGACGGTCGCCGACGACGGCGGCTCCTCCGGGCGTCTGCGTGACGAGCTCGACGTGCTGCCGCCCGGCGACCTGCGGATGGCGCTCGCCGCCCTGTGCGACGACTCCGAGTGGGGTCGTACCTGGAGCGCGATGCTGCAGCACCGCTTCGCGTCGTCGGGCGAGCTGGACAACCACGCCATGGGCAACCTGCTGATCGTGGCGCTGTGGGAGCTGCTCGGTGACGAGGTCGAGGGCCTGGACTGGGTCGGCCGGCTGCTCGGTGCCCGGGGCCGGGTGCTGCCGATGGCGTCGGTGCCGCTGGTGGTCGAGGCGGACGTACGGCACGCCGCCGCGCCCGGCGAGCCCGAGCCCGAGCTGGAGACCGTGGTCGGGCAGAGCCGCGTGGCGGTCACCGAGGGCCGGATCGAGCAGCTCCGCCTGCTCCCGGCGGACCCGCCGGCGCCACCGGAGGCGGTCCAGGCGGTGCTCGACGCCGACTGGGTGGTCCTTGGCCCCGGGTCCTGGTACTCCTCGGTGCTGGTGCACCTGCTCGTGCCCGCGATCGCCGAGGCCCTGCACGTCACGAAGGCGCGACGCTGCGTGACGCTCAACCTGTCCCCGGAGAACGGCGAGACGGAGGGCCTCACCGCCGTCGACCACCTGGAGGCCCTGCACAAGCACGCGCCCGGCCTCAGGATCGACGCGGTGCTCGCCGACCCGTCGGCGGTCGAGGACGTCACGGCCCTGGAGGCCGCCGCGGCGTCCATGGGTGCGCGCGTGATCATGCGGCAGGTCCGCCGCGGCGACGACACGACCAAGCACGACGGGTTGCGCCTGGCCGCCGCCTACCGCGACGTGTTCGAGGGCGTCTACGGCGACGTCTGACCGTGCGGATCGCTCTCGGCAGGCCGTTCGTGCGGTCCGCTGCCGCGCTCGGTCGCGCTCGCCTCTGCGGCCGAGGCGTGAGGTAGACGTTTGTAGTGGGTGCCGGGAAGGCTGAATCTCGTTCGGCTCTGGACTGGCTGTGCGGGCTGATCTGAACTGTTCAGCCTGGCTGAACTGAGTTGGGCTGAGGTGACCGAACTTCGGGAGACCTGGCACCTTCTCGTCGGGTCGTCCTTGCCCGGAGAGCTGCGGGATCGACCCCAGGTGACGAGCGCCAGTCCTGCGCCCGGTGGGCGTTCCGTCCGAGATGCGAGACCGTTCCCGACCACCGTTGACATGCCCCGGGGCCCGACGTACTTTCCCGCACACCGAATTCCTATCAATCTGATAGGGAATTCGAATCGGAGGGAGACCGGCATGGCACGAGCGACGAACGGCACGGTGCAGATCGCGCACGCCCGTCCCATGTGTCGGGTCCAGGAGTGTTGTCCCGCACGCCGCTGACGCACCGCACCGCCACACCACCCCCGCCCCCACGTCACCGTCGGTGACGGACCCGCGTGCACCCTCGCGCGGGTCTGCTTCGCCGTGCCCCGAGAGGACACCCCATGGCCCCGACCCGCCCCCGCCGCACGAACGCCACGGCCGTGAACGCCCCCGCCGTGAACGCCCCAGCCGCGATCACGACCGCCCTGGTTGCCGCACTGACGCTCGCCGGCTGCGCCGGACCCGACACCGCCTCCGGCGCCGCGCCCACCGATCCCACCCCGGGTGGCACGCTCCGGTTCGCGCTCGGGGCGGCGCCCCAGGGGGTCGACCCGCAGCAGGTCGGCACGAACGTCAGCATCTACGTGGCCCGCCAGCTCGCGGACTCGCTCACCGACCAGGACCCGGAGACCGGGGAGATAGTGCCCTGGCTCGCCGAGAGCTGGGACGTCAGCGACGACCTGACCCGCTTCACCTTCCACCTGCGCGACGGCGTGACGTTCTCCGACGGCAGCCCCCTGACCGCCGACGACGTACGGGCCAGCTTCGACGCCGTCGCGGGGGACCTCGGGGCGACGGCGCCGCTCGCGGCCAGCTATCTCGCGGGCTACACGAAGACAGAGGTCCCGGACGAGCGCACCGCGACGGTGGTCTTCGACGAGGCCAACGCGCAGTTCCTGCAGGCCACCTCGACGGTCTCGCTGGCGGTCCTGTCCGAGGAGACCGCCGCGGTGGATCCCGCCGAACGGCTGCAGGGCGACGTCGTCGGCTCGGGGCCGTTCGTCCTGGAGAGCTACACCCAGGACCAGGGCGCCGTGATCACCCGGCGCGAGGGCTACGACTGGGCGCCCGCGTCGTCCGGGCACGCCGGCGAGGCCTACCTCGACACCATCGAGTTCACCGTGGTCCCCGAGTCCGGGGTGCGTGCCGGCGGGCTCGCGTCCGACCAGTTCGACGCCGTCGGCGACGTGCTGCCGCAGGACGTGCCACAGGTCGAGGGGTCGGGCGGCGAGGTGCTGACCCGCGCGAACCCGGGTGTGCCGTTCGTGCTCCAGCCCAACGTGACCCGGCCGCCGCTGGACGACCCGGACGTGCGGCGTGCGCTCCTCGTGGCGGTCGACCGCCAGGAGCTGGTCGACACCGTCCTCTCCGACGCGTTCAAGCCCGCCGCGAGCGTGCTGGCCTCCACCACGCCCGGGTACGCCGACCAGTCTGACCTGCTCGTCTCCGACCCGGACGAGGCCGGCCGTATCCTCGACGACGCCGGCTGGACGAAGGGCCCCGACGGTATCCGCGAGAAGGACGGCGAGCCGCTCGAGATCGAGGTGACCTACACGCCGGTGTTCACCGGCAGCGGCGCGGTGCTGGAGCTGGCCGCCCAGCAGCTGCGCGCCGTGGGGATCGACCTGAGGCTGCGGCAGCTCACCGCCGCCGAGCAGACCACCGCCCAGGAGTCCGGCGACTACGACCTGTACTACTACAACGTCACGCGGGCCGACGCCGACATCCTGCGCACCCAGTTCTCCACGGCCCAGCGCAACCTCAGCCTGCGCGAGCCGGACGACGTCGTCGACCCGCTGCTCGACGAGCAGCTCGGCGAGGCCGACCCGGCCGCCCGCGAGGCCCTTGTCGCGGACGCCCAGCACGAGATCCTCGACCAGGGGCTCGCGATCCCGCTGTTCGAGCTGGCCCAGTCCATCGGGGTGCGCGGCGACGTGCACGGCGTGACCTTCGACGCCTCCTCGCGCCTGCTGTTCCACGACGCCTGGATCGAGCAGGAATGATGCTCGCCCACATCCTGCGCCGCACCGGCGGCGCCGTCGCGGTCCTCTGGGCGGCGTTCACCGTGTCGTTCGGCATCCTGTACCTGCTGCCCAGCGACCCCGTGGCGATCATGCTCGACCAGGGCGCCGGGGGAGAGCGCGTCGACCCCGCGCGCGTCGCCGAGCTGCGCGAGCGCTACGGGTTCGACCAGGGCCCGCTCCAGCAGTACCTCACGGTGCTCGGCCGCACCCTCACGGGCGACCTCGGCACCTCGATCAGCAGCGGCGCCCCCGTGACCCGCCTCATCGCCGACGCCTTCCCCGAGACGGCGAAGCTCGCCGGCCTGGCGCTCGTGCTCGGCGTGGCTGCCGGCGTCGGTATCGCGACCCTCGCCTCCTGGACCAGGACCGCCTGGCTGCGCGACCTGCTGCTGGCGCTGCCCCCGCTCGGCGTCGCGGTGCCCGGGTTCTGGGTGGGTCTCGTGCTGCTCCACCTGTTCTCGTTCACCTGGTTCGTCTTCCCCGCGGTCGGCAACGAGGGGTTCGCCTCGCTGGTGCTGCCCGCGGTGACGCTCGCGGTGGGCCTCGCCGCCGTCGTCGCGCAGGTGCTGTCCCAGGGGCTGCGCGAGGCCTGGCGAGCGCCCTACGTCGAGACGGCGTTCGCCAAGGGTGCGGGCCGCGCCCGTGTGCTCGGCGCGCACGTCGCCCGCAACGGCTCCCTGCCGACCGTCACGGTGCTCGGCGTGCTCGTGGGCAACCTGCTCGGCGGCACCGTCGTGGTCGAGACGGTGTTCTCCCGGCAGGGCTTCGGCAGGCTCGTCGAGAACGCCGTGACTACCCAGGATCTCCCCGTTGTCCAGGGGCTGGTCGTGGTCGCCGCGGCCGTGTTCGTCCTCACCAGCCTCCTCGTCGACCTCGCCCACCCGCTGCTCGACCCGCGCGTGCTGTCCGGAGCCCGCCGCGGCCGGGGAGGCGCCCGATGACCCGCACCCTCACCCGGCCCGCCCCGCTGGTGGCGCTCGCGGCGGTCGTCCTCGTGCTGGCCTGGGCGCTCGCCCCCGGCCTGTTCAGCGGCCATGACCCGATCACCGGCGTCCCCGCCGACAAGCTCCTCCCGCCGGACGGCGCCCACTGGTTCGGCACCGACCACCTGGGCCGCGACCTGTTCGCGCGCACCGTGCACGGCACGAGCCTGTCGGTGCGGGCCGCGCTGCTCGCGATCGGCGTCGCCCTCGTCGCCGGATCCGGCGTCGGTCTGGTCGCGGGCTTCGTGGGCGGGCCGGTGGACGACGCGCTCATGCGCGCCACCGACGTGCTGCTCGCCATCCCCGGCCTGCTCCTCTCGCTCGCGGTCGTCACAGCACTCGGCTTCGGGACGGTGAAGGTCGCGATAGCCGTCGGCATCGCCTCGGTCGCGACGTTCGCCCGCGTCATGCGCAGCCAGGTGCTGCGCGTCCGGCACGCGACCTACGTCGAGGCGGCGCGGCTGGCCGGCTCCGGCCGCACCGCGGTCCTGCTTCGGCACGTGCTGCCGAACGCGGCGGGCCCGGTGCTGGCGCTCGCGGCCGTCGAGCTCGGGGCCGTGATCCTCGCGGTCTCGGCCCTGAGCTTTCTCGGCTACGGCGCCACGCCACCCACCCCCGAGTGGGGGTCGCTGGTGGCGGAGGGCCGCGACTACCTGGCGGTCGCCTGGTGGTACTCGACGCTGCCCGGCCTGGTCATCGCCCTGTTCGTGCTCGCGGTGGGCGTGCTCGGGCGGGCGCTCACCCGCGACGGAAGGACCGACCGATGACAGTCACGACGAGGACGCGGGCAGCGGCAGCGTCCCAGGCGCCGACCGGCCAGGCGGCCACGCGGTCGACGGCGGTACCGCCGGCGCCGTCGGACAGCCTGCTGCGGGTACGCGGCCTGCGCGTCGCCTATCGCGGCCACGAGGTGGTGCACGGCGTCGACCTGGACGTGCGCCCTGGCGAGGTGGTCGCGCTCGTCGGTGAGTCGGGGAGCGGCAAGTCCACGACTGCGCACGCCATGATCGGCCTGCTGCCCGACGACGGCCGTGTGACCGCAGGGGAGGTGGCGCTGGGCGCCGGCCCGCGCCCGACGCCGCTCACCGGCCTCCTGCCGGACGCCTGGCGGCGCGTGCGCGGCGTCCGCGTGGGGTTCGTGCCGCAGGACCCGGGCACGGCGCTGGACCCCGTGGTGCGCGTGGGGGAGCAGGTCGCCGAGGCACTGGTGGTGCACGGGACGCCGCGCCGTGCCGCCCGCGAGCGAGCGGTCGAGATCCTTGGTGAGGTGGGCCTCGACCGGCCGGCGGCGCGTGCGCGGCAGTACCCGCACCAGCTCTCCGGCGGTATGCGGCAGCGGGTGCTCGTGGGGATCGCGATGGCGTGCGAGCCGGAGCTGGTGATCGCGGACGAGCCGACGTCGGCCCTGGACGTCACGGTGCAGCGGCGCGTGCTCGACCTGCTCGGCGCCCTCACGTCGCGCGCGGGGACCGCGGTCCTGCTCATCACCCACGACCTCGCGGTGGCCGCCGACCGCGCCGACCGCGTGGTGGTCCTCAAGGACGGCCTGGTGGTCGAGGAGGGGCCCGCCGCGCGCGTGCTGGGCAGCCCCGAGCACCCGTACACCCGCGAGCTGGTCGCGGCGACACCCGGCAGAAATACTGTGCCAAGCGCGGATGTCGCCAGCGGCAGCCCGCCCGCCGAGACGGCGGTCTCCACCGTGGCGGTGTCGGACCCGGCCACGACGACGCAGCGGGCTCCGGCCCCCGACCCGGCGGGCGGCCACGGCAGTCCGCCGCCCGTCCTGCTGAGCGCGCGTGGTCTGGTCAAGGAGTTCCGGCTCGGCCGCCACGACCGGCTGCGGGCCGTCGACGACGTCTCGTTCACCGTGCCGCGCGGTTCCGCGTTCGCGCTGGTGGGAGAGTCGGGTTCGGGCAAGTCGACCACCGCCCGCCTGGTGCTCGGGCTGGAGCGGCCGGACGCCGGCGTCGTCGAGCTGGACGGCGTCCCCGTGCGCGACGACCGGACCACCCGGCGCCGCACCCAGCTGGTGCACCAGGACCCCTACTCGTCCCTGGACCCCCGGTTCACCGTCGCCGCCGTCGTGGAGGAGCCCCTGCGTGCCCACCGCGTGGGAGACCGCGCGGAGCGGCGCGACCGGGTCGCGCACCTCCTCGAACAGGTGCACCTCTCGCCGGATCTCGCCGGACGCCGCCCCGCCGAGCTGTCGGGCGGCCAGCGTCAGCGGGTCGCCATCGCGCGGGCGCTCGCGCTCGACCCGGAGCTGCTCGTGCTCGACGAGCCCACCTCTGCGCTCGACGTGTCGGTGCAGGCCCGCGTGCTCGGCCTGCTCGCCCACCTGCGCGCGGAGCGGGGCCTCACCTACCTGTTCATCTCGCACGACCTCGCGGTGGTGCGGCAGGTCGCCGAGCACGTCGGGGTGATGAGCGAGGGCCGGCTCGTGGAGACCGGCCCCGTCGGGCAGGTCTTCGACCACCCCACCGACCCGTACACCGCCGAGCTGATCGCGGCGATCCCCGGTACCCGCACCCGGCAGCACCCCGACCCGAAGGACCTGACATGACCGAGGCAGTGCAGCAGATCGCGACCGGCCCGGTGACCGAGCCGACGGTCACCGCGGGCGAGAAGGCGGCACGATGACCGCCCTGTCCGCCGGGACGTCCCCGGCGCTCGAGGTCCGCGAGGCGCACCTGTCGGACCCGCTGGTCGAGCCGCTGCTGGCCGGCCTCTCCGTCGAGTACCGGTCCCGGTACCACGACGTGCTCACCGAGGAGCAGCACCGGGCCGAGATGGCGCACTACGGCGCCGAGGAGTTCGCCCCGCCGGCCGGCTCCCTGATCCTCCTGCTGCACGACGGCGTGCCGGTGGCAGGCGGCGCGTTCCGCCGTCGGCTCGAACCGGAGCTCGGGGAGGTCGCGCGCCTGGCCCGGGCTGACGCGCGGGACGCGGACGGCGTGCCCGCCGTGCCGACGGCTGAGCTCAAGCGCATCTGGACCGACACGGCGCACCGGCGCCGCGGCCTCGCGCGGCGGGTCCTGACCGAGCTCGAGGCACGGGCGCGGCAGCTCGGCTACCCGCGCCTCTACCTGACCACCGGCCCTCGCCAGCCGGAGGCGGCGGCGCTGTACCGCACCGCGGGCTACACGCCGCTCTCGGCGGCCGCGGCCGGCCAGGGCGGCACGCCGTCGGCCACGGAGCCGTTCGAGCCGTTCCCCTTCGAACCGTTCCCGTTCGAGAAGTGGCTGGCGACATGAGCGCCGACCTGGCCGAGGGCGAGTCCCGCCTCCTGTACCCGCCGCCCGGCCTGCCGCCGGGTGGGGGCCGCGCGCCGTCAGCAGGGCCGGCCGACGAGGACCTGCGTGTCGTCGCGGCCCGGCACCCGGGCCGCTGGCTCGCGACCGCCGTCGTCGCCGTGCTGCTCGCCATGGTGGTCTCGTCCCTGGTCACGAACGACCGCTGGGAGTGGGACGTCGTGGCGCGCTATCTCACGTGGCCGTCGATCCTGGAGGGCGCCTGGGCCACGGTCCGGCTCACGGTGACGGCGTCGACAGTGGGCTTCGCGCTGGGCACGGTGCTTGCGCTGATGCGGCTGTCGCGCTCGCCGCTGCTGCAGGGGGTCTCGTGGGCCTACACCTGGGTGTTCCGCTCGGTGCCGCTGCTGCTCCAGCTCCTGCTCTGGTACAACCTCGCCTACCTGTACCCGGTCCTCAGCCTCGGCATCCCGTTCGGGCCGGAGTTCCTGTTCTTCGACACGCTCGACCTGATCGACAAGTTCTGGGCCGCGATCCTCGGCCTCGGCCTGTCGCAGGCCGCGTACAGCGCGGAGATCGTCCGGGCCGGGATCCTCGGCGTCGACCAGGGCCAGCACGAGGCCGCGGCGTCGCTGGGCCTGCCCCGGCACCGCCAGGTGCGGCGCATCATCCTGCCGCAGGCGATGCGCTCCATCGTGCCCAACGCCGTCAACGAGGTGATCGGCCTGCTCAAGGGCACCTCGATCGTCTACGTCCTCGCGTACGGCGAGCTGTTCTACATCGTGAGCGTCATCTACGGCCGCAACGGGCGGGTCGTACCGCTGCTCATCGTCGCCGCGATCTGGTACCTGGCGCTCACGACGCTCATCACGGTGGTCCAGTACTACGTCGAGCGGCACTACGCGAAGGGCGCCCTGCGCACCCTCCCGCCGACGCCGCTGCAGCGGGCCCGGTGGACGGCGCAGGTCGGTTGGTCGCGCCTCACCGGCGCTCCGGTGCCCGACGGCGTCCCGCCCGCGTTCGCCGCACGCGTCCGGGTGGGGCGCTGGGTCGCCCCGCGTGACGGCGGCCTGCGTGACGGAGCCCAGCGTGACGGCGGCTCCCGCACGGACCGGGGTGCCGCATGAGCGGGGGCCTGCTCGAGATCAGGGGCGTGCACAAGTCGTTCGGCCTGCTCGAGGCGCTGCGCGGGGTGGACCTCACGGTCCGGCCCGGCGAGGTGGCCGCGATCATCGGCCCGTCCGGGTCGGGCAAGTCGACGCTGCTGCGCGCGATCAACCACCTGGAGAAGGTGGACCGCGGGTTCGTCTCCCTGGACGGCGAGCTCATCGGCTACGCCCGGCGCGGCAGCACGCTGCGGGAGCTGACGGAGCGCGAGATCCTGCGCCGCCGCACCCGGATCGGGTTCGTGTTCCAGAGCTTCAACCTGTTCCCGCACCTCACGGTGCTCGAGAACATCGTGGAGGCGCCGGTCCACGCGCAGGGCAGGCCCCGCGCCGAGGCCGAGGCGGAAGCGCGCGAGCTGCTGGCCCGCGTCGGGCTCGCCGACCGGGCCGACGACCGGCCCCGGCAGCTCTCCGGCGGCCAGCAGCAGCGCGTGGCCATCGCCCGGGCGCTCGCCCTGCGGCCCGCGGTGGTGCTCTTCGACGAGCCGACGTCCGCGCTCGACCCCGAGCTCGTCGACGAGGTGCTCCAGGTGATCAAGGAGCTCGCGGGCACCGGCACCACGCTCGTCGTCGTCACCCACGAGGTCGCGTTCGCCCGCGAGGTCGCGGACACCGTCGTCTTCATGGACGAGGGCGTCGTGATCGAGCAGGGGCCACCCGACCAGGTGCTCGACAGTCCCGCCAACCCCCGGACCAGGGCCTTCCTGGAGAAGGTCCTGTGACCCCGAACCCTGCCACCCACCCAGCCCCGAACCACGCCCCCGACCCGAAGGGAACCACCGTGACCGTCACCCGACGAGCCGCCCGGAACCGACTGCTCGCCCTGGCCACCGTGCCGCTGCTCGCGCTCACCGCGGCCTGCTCGGCCGCCAGCACCGAGCGGCCCGAGGCGGCGGACGGCGCGTCGGGTCTCGCCGAGAACGCCCCCGAGTCGGCGGGCCTGCAGGTCAGCACCGCCCCCGACCAGGACCGCGTGCGCACGACGGAGTCCGCGGAGGCGGTGGATCTGCTGCCCGCCGCGTGGGCGGACAAGGACGAGATCACCGTCGCCGTGAGCGCGGGCGGCGCCCCGCCGCTGGTCTTCCTCGCCGACGACGACAAGACGCCGATCGGCCACGAGACCGACATCGCACAGCTCGTGGCCGACGCCCTCGGCAAGGACCTGCGGCTGGAGGTGAAGGCCTGGGCGGACTGGCCGCTCGCCCTCCAGTCGGGCGATGTCGACGCCGTCATCTCCAACATCACGGTCACCGAGGAGCGTAAGGAGACCATCGACTTCTCCAGCTACCGCATCGACGAGCTGGGCTGGCTCACGGCTGCCGACTCGGACCTGACGATCGACTCCCGCGAGGACATCGCCGGGCTGGCGGTGGGCGTCGGCTCCGGGACCAACCAGGAGAAGATCCTGCTCGAGTGGGACCGCCTCAACCAGGCGGACGGCCTGGCGCCCGTCGAGGGCCCCGACTACTACGAGCAGCTCTCCGACGTGCTGCTGGCCCTCCAGTCCGGGCGCCTCGACGCCTACGTGGGCCCCAACGCCTCGCTCGCGTACCAGGCGGCGGTCTCTCCGGACGACTTCAAGGTGGTCGGCACGCTGAACGGCGGCTGGCCCGACACGGCGCAGATCGCCGTCGCCACCAAGAAGGGCGCCGACGCCGCCGAGGCGGTCACCGCGGCCCTCGACCACGCCATCGAGGACGGGTCCTACCAGCAGGTGCTGGACCGCTGGGGCCTCGAGTCCGAGGCGGTGGAGAGCTCCGAGACCAACCCGCCAGGCCTGCCCAAGACCGAGGAGTGAGAAGCATGAGCAACCCGAGAGTCCCGCTGTCCGTCCTCGACCTGGCCCTGGTCGCCGAGGGCTCCACCGGCGTCCAGGCGATCCAGCGCGCCGTATCGCTCGCCGTCGACCTCGACGCCCTCGGCTACCGGCGCGTCTGGTACGCGGAGCACCACCTCGCGCCCGGTGTCGCCTCGGCGGCGCCGGCAGTCCTCGCGGCGGCGGTCGCCGCCCGCACCTCGCGCATTCGGGTCGGTTCCGGCGCTGTCCTGCTGTCGACGACGTCGCCGCTGGTCGCCGCCGAGCAGTTCGGCACCATAGCAGCGCTGCACCCCGGCCGGGTCGACCTGGGGCTCGGCAGGGCGTTCACCGTCCCGCCGTCGGGCCAGACGTCGGGCCGGTCGTCGGGCCGATCGTCGGGCAAGGGCGGGCCGCCCGCACCGGCCCAGCCGCCGCGTCCGCCCGCCCCCGCCGTCCCGCGCCTGGTCGACGGGCTCTACGTGCCGCCCGCGCCGCCGAACGGCCTCAACGACCCCGCGCTGCGCGAACGGCTCCTGGCCCAGCAGGAGGTGGTCGGCGCCCACCGGAAGCCCGCCGCCTTCCAGGAGGAGGTGGAGCTCGTGCTCGCGCTGCGGCAGGGCACGTACCGCGACCGGGCCGGCAACGCGTACGGGAGCCCGCCCGTCGAGGGCGCCGCGTTCGACCTGTGGCTGCTCGCGTCCAGCGGCGGCGAGAGCGCGACAGTGGCGGGCGAGCTGGGTCTGCCGCTGGCGGCCAACTTCCACGTGAGCCCCGCGACCGTCCTCGACACCGTGGCGGCGTACCGGGCCGCGTTCCGGCCGGGTGTCCTGGCCGAGCCGTACGTCGTGGTCTCGGCCGACGTCCTCGTCGCCAAGACCCTCGAACGGGCGCGCGTGCTCGCCGAGCCGTTCGCCGACTGGGTGCTGTCGATCCGCCGCGGTGAGCGCGGCGCCATGGCCTACCCGTCGCCGTCCCAGGCGACGGCCTGGACCGACCGGCCCGACGCCGAGCGCGCGCTGGTCGCCGACCGCGTCGACACCCGGATCGTCGGCGACCCGGCCACCGTCGTCGAACGCCTCGACACGCTCGCGCGCGTCACCGGGGCCGACGAGCTGCTCGTCACCACCGCCACCCACGACCCCGCCGAGACCCGCCGCTCCTTCGAGCTGCTGGCGGAGGCCTGGGGCGGCACCAGCGGGGCCGGGGCCGAGCGCACCGACGCGGAGCGGGCCGACCGGTCCGTCAGCGCGGCCTGACCGACCTCACGCGCACGCCGACCCCCACGCCCGCCGAACCCCGCCGACACGCCGACCCCCGCACGCCGACCCCCCGCACGCCGACCCCAGTCCCCGCACCGAAGGAGCACCACCATGCCCGTCGAGTTCCTCGGCATCGCCACCACCAGCGACGCCTCCGAGACGAACGAGCGCACCACCGCCGCCGTCGACCACGACTACCTGGTCCGCATCGCCCGCGCCCACCGGGACAACGGCTGGACCCGTGTCCTGTTCGCCTACGGATCGTCCGGCCCGGAGCCGGCGACGCTCGCCGCGCACGTCGCGGCGCACGTCCCGGATCTCGAGCTGCTGCTCGCGCACCGGCCCAACGTCTCCTACCCGACGTACGCGGCCAAGACGTTCGCGACCCTGGACCAGCTCTCGGGCGGCCGGCTGTCCGTGCACTTCATCTCGGGCGGCAACGACCACGAGCAGGGCCGCGAGGGCGACACCCTGACCAAGGACCAGCGGTACGCCCGCACCCGCGAGTACATCCAGATCGTGAAGCGGGCGTGGACGAGCGCCGAGCCGTTCGACCACCACGGCGAGTTCTACGACTTCGACGACTTCGTGCTGGACGCCAAGCCGTATCCCGGTCACGTGCCGACCATCTCGTTCGGCGGTTCGTCCGACGCCGCCTACCCGGTCGGCGCCGCGGAGGCCGACATCTACGCCGTCTGGGGCGAACCGCTCGACCGTACCGCCGAGCAGATCGCCCGCGTGCACGCGGAGGCCGAGGCAGCGGGCCGCGCGACACCGCCGCGGATCCACGCGGCGTTCCGGCCGATCATCGCGCCGACCGAGGAGCTCGCCTGGGAGAAGGCACACGACATCCTCGGCCGGATCGAGGCGCGCAAGGCCGCGCAGGGCGGCATCCTGAGCCGGCGGCACCCGATCGACAAACCCGAGAACGCCGGGTCGCAGCGTCTGCTGGAGATCGCAGCACAGGGCGAGCGGTTCGACACGGCGCTCTGGACCGCCACGGCGAAGGCGACCGGCGGCGCCGGGAACTCGAACGCGCTGGTCGGCACCCCCGAGCAGGTCGCCGAGGCGCTGCTCGCGTACTACGACCTGGGCGTGCGCGTCATCTCGGCCCGCGGCTACGACCTGCTCGACGACGCCATCGACTTCGGCCGGTACGTCATCCCGCTGGTCAAGGAGGGTGTGGCCGAGCGCGACCGTGCCGCAGGGGACGCCGCAGAGAACGCGGCCGCCTGATGCGTTTCCAGGTGCTGGACATAGCGTTCAACCCGCCGCACCCCGTCACCGGTGAGCAGGTCCCGCCCGCCGACCGGCTGAACCGGATCGTCGACACGGCCGTCCTCGCCGAGGAGCTCGGGTTCGACTCGTTCGCGGTGGGGGAGCGGCACGCGGGCCCCGTGCTGTCGTCGGCGCCTACCGTCATCCTCGGGGCGATCGCCGCTCGCACGTCCCGCATCCTGCTGTCGACGGGCGTCACCGTGCTCTCCCTGCACGACCCGATCCGGCTCGCCGAGGACCTGGCGACCGTCGACCAGCTCAGCCGCGGCCGGCTGGAGATCGTCATCGGGAAGGGCAACGAGGACCTGCAGTACCCGCTGCTCGGCCTCGACATCGCCAAGCAGTACGAGTACCTGCGCGAGAACTACGAGCTGCTGCGGCTCCTGCTCTCCTCGGAGGACGTCACGTGGGAGGGCAGGCACCGGCATCGGCTGGAGCACGCGACCACGCTGCCGCGGCCCTTCGCCGGCCCCTTCCGCATCTGGCACGGCTCGGCGACGTCGCAGCTCGCCGTCGACCTGGCCGCGGAGCACGGCGACCCGATCGTCAGCGCCAACGCGCTCCAGCCACGGGAGAACTACGCCGTGCTCATCGACCGGTACCGCGAGCGGTACGCGGCCGCCGGGCACGACCCGGCCTACGGGTTCGTCGGCGCGGGGTCGGGCGGCCTGTTCCTGGCCGACACCACCGAGGAGGCGGTCGAGCAGTACCGGCCGATCTACGAGGGTCAGGTGCGCCAGCAGGACGCGCGCAGGCACGCACCGGGCGCCGTCGGCAAGGTGACCAGCTTCCGCACGCTTCAGGAGGCGGTGGAACGCGGCCCGGCGCTCGTGGGCTCCCCCGAACGGGTGGTGGAGAAGATCCTCGACTACCACTCCTCGTTCGGGCACGTGCTGCAGGCGGTCTCCGTGAACCACCTGCTCGCTCCTGCGCACCAGGAGGACGTGCTGCGCCGGTTCGCGGCCGAGGTGATCCCGCAGGTGCGGGCAGAGGTCAGGACGGACCTGTGGGGTCCGCGCGACGAGCGGCGGGCCGCGGGACTCACCGCCGTCGACACAGGGGAAGACACCAGAGGAACGGGCACGGCCACGACGAAGACGGAGGTGGCGGTATGACCACGCACACGGACGAGCGCACGGACGGCCTGGTGGTCGTCAGCGGCAACCCGCGGCCCGGCTCCCGCACGCTGGGGCTGGCCCAGGAGGTCGGCCGGCGGATCGCGGACGAGCTGGGCCTGACCGCGACCGACCCGGTCGACCTGGCGCTGCTCGCGCCGGAGGTCCTCACCGGGTCGACGGCGGTGGCCGCCGCCCGAGACCGGGTGGCGGCGGCGCGCGTCGTCGTCGTCGCGACGCCGGTCTACAAGGCGTCCTACACGGGCCTGCTCAAGGCGTTCCTCGACGGGTACGGCCCGGACGCGCTCGCCGACGTCGTCGTCGTGCCCGTCGTGGTCTCCGCGAGCCCGGCCCACGCGCTGGCCGGCGAGGTGCACCTGCGGCCGGTGCTCGTCGAGCTCGGCGCCGTCGTGCCCGCGCGGACGCTCACCGTGACCGAGGGGCAGCTCGCCGACGCCGGACCGGCGGTCGAAGCCTGGCTCGAGCGCTGGGCCGCGACGCTCGGCCGGGCCGTCCCCGCGCCGGCACCGCACGGGCAGTGAGGCGGCACCGTGCCGACACCGCGCCGTCCCCGGGCCGTCCCCGCTCCGGCACCGAGGCGACACGCCGGGACAATTCGCCCGAGTATCCGCGATTCCACTGGGTGACCTCGCGCTTGACCATGGCAGGATGACGCCATGGCGCTCACGGCACAGGTCAAGGAGGAGCTCGCGCGGGTGAGGGTGGCGAAGACATCCTGCCGTAAGGCAGAGGTCTCCGCGACGCTGCGGTTCTCCGGCGGCCTCCACATCATCTCGGGTCGCGTCGTGATCGAGGCAGAGCTCGACACGGAGCATGCGGCGACCCGGCTGCGGCATGCCATCCACGACCTGTACGGGCACACGAGCGAGCTCATCGTGGTCCAGGCGGGCGGCCTGCGGAAGAGCTCGCGGTTCGTGGTGCGCGTGGTGCGCGAGGGGGAGTCGCTCGCCCGGCAGACGGGGCTCCTCGACGCCCGCGGCCGCCCCGTGCGCGGACTGGCGCCCGAGGTCGTGTCGGCGGGTGTGCAGGAGGCGGAGGCGGTGTGGCGCGGCGCCTTCCTGGCGCACGGCTCGCTGACGGAACCCGGCCGGTCCATGGCGCTGGAGATCACCAGCCCCGGACCGGAGGCGGCGCTCGCGCTCGTCGGCGCGGCCCGCCGGCTCGGCGTTGCGGCCAAGTCCCGCGAGGTGCGCGGCATCGACCGCGTGGTGATCCGCGACGGCGACTCGATCGGCCGCATGCTGGAGCGCATCGGCGCACCCGAGACCCTCAAGGTCTGGGAGGAGCGCCGTGAGCGCCGCGAGGTGCGCGGCACGGCCAACCGCCTGGCGAACTTCGACGACGCGAACCTGCGCCGCTCGGCGCGGGCCGCCGTCGCGGCGGGCGCGCGAGTCCAGCGGGCGTTCGAGATCCTCGGCGACGAGCTGCCGGAGCACCTGCGCCAGGCGGGTGAGCTGCGGCTCGCGCACAAGCAGGCGTCGCTCGAGGAGCTGGGCCGGCTGGCCGAGCCGCAGCTTTCCAAGGACGCGGTGGCGGGCCGGATCCGCCGTCTGTTGTCGACCGCGGACAAGCGCGCGCTCGAGCTGGGTATCCCCGACACCGAGGCCGGGCTGCCCGCTGACCTGCTCGACCTCTGACTGTCAGACGCCGCCGGACGTGTCAGACGTACAGGTCACCCGGGTGACC
>NZ_JBHXBG010000064.1:0-29308 GCF_042726755.1 Promicromonospora sp. NPDC060271
GACGCGAGGAGATCGCGTCGTCGTCGCCCAGCGGCCCGTACCCCCTCGCGCCTAGGCCCCGGGCTCGTCCGCGTCGGGGACCCACCGCAGCACGTCTCCCGGCTGGCAGTCGAGAACCCGGCAGATCGCGTCGAGCGTCGAGAACCGGACCGCCTTCGCACGGCCGTTCTTCAGCACCGACACGTTGGCCGGGCTCAGGCCGATCGCCTCGGCGAAGTCGCCGACCGACATCTTGCGCTGCGCCAGGAGCACGTCGATCTCGACGACGATCGCCATCAGAGCACGCCGTCCAGCTCTGTCTGTGCGTCCGTCGCCCGTCCGACGAGCCGATGGGTCACGAAGACGACACCGAGCAGTGCGACGCCGACCAGGCATCCCAGGCCGCTCGCCATCCACAGCCCCAGCTCCCCCATGTCCTCGTCGTCGGGTGTCGGGATCCCGAAGAACGTCAGGTACAGGAAGAAGGCGCTGGTGAGCAGCGTCGCCACGCCGACCGCCGCACCGATCGTGACCACCCAGCGCTGCGTGCCCGGCCGGAAGAAGGTGCCCGTCTGGGCGCGGAGCACGAGGACCCACAGGGCCGCGAGCGACACCTGCGCGCAGGCGATGAACGCGATCCCCGCGGCCAGGAGCGGGGCACGGTAGGGCTCGTACGGGGGAAAGTTGCTGACCTCGTCGGCGGCGATCCCGGGCAGGATCACGACCTGGGCGAACAGGCCGATGGCGATCCCGCTGAAGATCAGGAGCGTGAGCATGTTGAAGACGATCCGATTCATGTAGCGAGTATCGACAGGAATCGCTCGATAGTCAATCGATTACTGGCGACAGTCGATCGGTGCGTGGGAGTGGTCGATCGCCGTGGGCAGCCAGGGCCGGGTCAGCGCGTCAGGTCGGGCAGGCGCGGGCGACGACGTCCGCCAGCTCCGCACGGGACGAGATCCCCAGCTTGGGATAGGCCCGGTACAGGTGCGAGCCCACCGTCCTGGGGCTGAGGAAGAGCTGGGCGCCGATCTGCCGGTTGGTCGCCCCGGTCGCGGCCAGCCGCACCACCTGGAGCTCTTGCGAGGTCAGGGCATCGAGCACGGCGCCACCGTGCTCGCGACGTGTGGCGCGCCCGCCGGCCGCGACCAGCTCCCTCTCGGCACGCTCGGCCCAGGGGGTGGCGCCCAGCCCGGAGAAGAGGTCCACGGCGGAGCGCAGGCGGACGGCGGCGTCGGCACGGCGACGTTCCCGCCGGAGCCACTCGCCGTACAGGAGCTGGGTCCTGGCCTGCTCGAAGGGTCGGCCACCGCAAGCATGCAGCTCGAGCGCCGTCTCGTAGTGCGAGGCGGCCTGGTCGTGCGGCGCCAGCAGGGCGCGGCAGCGGTGCGCGACCGCCGCCGCCCAGGCCTGGCCGCTCGCCGCGGCCCACGCGTCGAACCGGGTGAACGCGCCGGCGGCGCGCTCGCGGTCGTCCAGGCGCGCGCACGCCTCGACGAGGTCGGCGATCGAGAACGTGACGATCGCCGTGTGACCGAGGGGCCCGTCGAGGGTTCGGGCCGCACGCTCGGCCGCCGAGGCGTACCGCCCCCGCCCGAGGTCGAGCAGGGCCAGCGCGCCGCCGCCCCAGCCCGAGCCGTAGCGCTCCTGGACGGTGCCCTGCGCGTGCCCGGCCAGGCGCAGGCATTCCTCGTCGTCGCCGCGGATGGCGGCCAGGCGCGCCAGGATGCCGTGCAGGTGCCGCAGGCGTCCCGCCTGCCCGGTGGCCTGCGCGATCCGCCAGGCCTCCGCGCCCGACTCCGCCGCGTCGGCATGGTCACCGCGCAGGATCTGCGCCTGGGTGAGCAGCTGCAGCGCGTGCGGCAGCGCGCCGACGAGCCCCTGTGCGCGGCAGACGTCGACCCGGGCCGCCGCTATCTCGCGGGCCGCGTCGTCGTCGCCGGTCATCAGCGCGCTGAACACTGCGGAGGTCGCCGCGACCTGGGAGGTCGCGGCGAGGCCTGGTGCGGGCAGGGCCGCACGCAGGAGCGGCAGGCCCGCCGCGGGGTCGCCTGCGGCCACCCGCTCCATGCCGCGCACCGCGGCGGTCACGGGGACCTGATGGGCCTCGACGGCGGAGCCGAGGGAGGTCAGCAGGTCGGCGGCCTTCCGCAGCCCGCCGTGCTCGCCGGCGAACCATGCCTCGCCGGCGGCCGTCGCGAGCAGGGACGCCGCGACCGGCGGTGCGACGGCAGCGACGTCCGCCGCGGCGGAGATCAGGGTGTGCACGGCGGACGTGGGGTCGTCCCGCTCGGCGTCGACGGCCGCACGCACGCCGGCCAGGCGGGCCAGCAGCACCGGGTCGGTGGTCAGCCGGCAGCCCTGTTCGGCCGTGGCTGCGGCACGGCCGAGCTCCCCGACCGCGAGCGTCGTCTCCGCCGCGGCGGCCAGCCATCGTGCCCGGCGCTCCCGGTCGGCCGTGTGCTGTGCGGCCCGTTCGTAGGCCGCGGCGGCGGCGTCGTACGCGCCGCGTGCCCGGGCGCGCTCGCCGGTGTCCGCGAGGACGGTCGAGAGCTCCTCGTCGGGTTCGAGGGCGGCGGCGGCCAGGTGCCAGGCCCTGCGGTCGGCGTGCTCGTCACCGGTGAGGACGTCGGCGAGGGCCCGGTGTGCGCTCGCGCGCCGCAGCGTGGGTGCCTCGTGGTACGCCGCCGCCTTGATCAGCGGGTGACGGAAACGGAGACGACCGTCGGCGACCTCCACCAGGTCGGCCCGCTCGCCGGGTTCCAGGTCCTGCGGGCCGGCCCCGAGGCGCTGGGCCGCGGTCAGGACCACGCTCAGGTCACCTGACCCGTCCGCGGCGGCGACCAGGAGCAGCAGGCGGGACCGGTCGGGCAGTCGCTGGATCGCCGCACGCATGGACCGCTCCAGGCGACCGCTCCCGGCAGGCTCTGCGGCCCGGAAGGGCAGCGGCGTCACCTGGCCGGTTCGCTGCTCGCCGGATCGCCGCTCGTCCGACAGGTTGGCGGCGAAGTGCAGTAACGCGAGCGGGTTGCCCTCCGCCTCCTCGATCACCCGCTCGCGCGCCTGGACACCGAGGTCGGGCGCACGGTCGGCGAGCAGCCGCTCGCAGTCGGTCCTGGCCAGCGCGGACAGCCTGAGCTCGGGGAAGCCGTCGAGCGCGGGCCCCGCCCCGGCCCGGCCGGCGAAGACGACGGCGATCGGTTCGGCGTCGAGCCGCCGTGCGGCGAAGAGCAGCGTGTCGAGCGAGGCACGGTCCAGCCACTGCACGTCGTCGACGAGGCACAGCAGGGGACGCTCCTCCGCGAGGTCGGCGAGGAGCGTCAGGACGGCGAGGCCGACGAGGAAGCGGTCGGTGGCCTCGCCCGCCTCCTCACGAAAAGCACGCCGGAGCGCCTGCCGCTGGGTGGCGGGAAGCCGGTCGGCCAGGTGCGCCGCCGGGCGCAGCAGCAGGTGCAGGGCCGCGAAGGGCAGCTCGGACTCGGCCTCGACCCCCGCCGTCCGCAGCACCAGGTGGTCTGCCGCGGCCGTGTCGGCGACGTGCGCCAGCAGCGCCGACTTGCCGATCCCGGCCTCGCCGTACAGGACGACCGCACCGCCCTGGCCACCGCGCGACGCGGCGACCAGACGGGACAGCAGGGCGATCTCTGGCTCTCTGCCGATCACGCCCGCACATTACCCAACCGACGACCGTGCGCACCGCACGAGTTCAGTCACCGTGACTGTTTCGGCCCGGTGCGCCGGTCCGTACGTTCGTGATCAGCCATCCGGGCGGTGACCGCGCGTTCGCACCGCTCACGTCCGCCGGCCACCGCCTGGTGACCCGTACCCCTGGAGCGTCATGACTGACGTCATCGTCGTCGGAGCCGGCCCCACCGGACTCCTGCTGGCCGGCGACCTCGCCGAGGCCGGCCTGTCCGTCACCGTGCTGGAGCGTCGCGGCAGCGAGATCTCGAACCTGTCGCGGGCCTTCGGCGTCCACGCCCGCACCCTGGAGGAGCTGGACGCTCGTGGTCTCGCCGACCCGCTCGTGGCGCGCTCGGTCGGCCGGGTCACCGACGCCCGGCTGTTCGCAGCCGTGCACGTGCACTTCGACGAGCTGCCGAGCCGCTTCCCCTACCTGCTGATCACCCCGCAGTACACCGTGGAGCAGGTCCTTCGGGAGCGCGCCCTGGCCGCCGGGGCGGAGCTCCTGTACGACGCCGAGGTCACCGGCCTGACCCAGGACGGCGCCGGCGTCGTCGTGGAGAGCCGCGGCCCCGACGGGACGACGACGTCCCGCCGCGCCGCGTACGTCGTCGGCGCCGACGGCGTCCGCTCCCGGGTTCGGGAAGCCATCGGGCAGCCGTTCCCCGGGGAGTCGGTCATCAGGTCGATCATGCTCGCCGACGTGCGCCTCACCGAGGCACCCGAGGAGACCCTGACCGTCAACGGCAACGGCGACGAGTTCGCGTTCCTCGCGCCGTTCGGCGACGGCTGGTGGCGCGTCTTCTGCTGGGACCGCCGCGACGACGTCCCCGAGAGCGCCCCGCTCGGCCTCGACGAGGTCAGGGCGGTCACCGAGCGCGCGCTCGGCACCGACCACGGCATGTCCGAGGCCCGCTGGACGTCGCGGTTCCACTCCGACGAGCGGCAGGTGCCCGAGTACCGCGTCGGCCGGGTGTTCCTGGCCGGTGACGCGGCGCACTGCCACTCGCCGGCCGGCGGCATGGGGATGAACACCGGGCTGCAGGACGCCGCCAACCTGTCCTGGAAGCTTGCCGCGGTGCTGCGCGGCGCCCCGGAGACGTTGCTCGACACCTACCAGTCCGAGCGCCACCCGGTCGGCCGCGAGGTGCTCCAGGCCAGCGGCACCCTCATCCGGCTCGCCATGCTCCGCTCCGGCCTCGGCCGGGCCATGCGGGGTCTGCTCGGCGGTACCGCCATCAGGATCCCGGCCGTCCACAGTCGTGCCATCGGCCGGCTCAGCGGCGTCGGCTTCGACTACGCCGCACCGGAGGGAGCGGACCGGCGCACCGGCGACCGTGCGCCCGACCAGGACCTCGCGGACGGTGGCCGCCTCTACGAGGCGCTGCGCGGCGGCAGCTTCGCGCTGCTGGCTCCGAGCGGCACGGCGGACGTCGCGGGCTGGACCGACCGGGTGCGCGTGGTCGTGCCCACAGCGGGCACCGGCGAGTGCGTCCTGATCCGCCCTGACGGTCATGTCGGCGCGATCATCGCCCCTGGCGACACCGCCGCGACCCACCTCGCGCTCGCCGCGCTGTGCGGCGCGCCGACCACCCAGCCGTCGGCCACCTAGGAGGCCCCGGATGTTCGACCGGACCAGGATCTCGTTCGTCGTCGCCGGGGTGACCTGCGCCGGCTGGCTCTACCTGCCGGCGGGGGCCGGCCGTGTGCCGTGCGTGGTGCTGTGCCACGGCTTCAGCGGCACGATGGACCGGCTGTTCCCGTACGCGGAACGGTTCGCGGCCGAGGGCTTCGGCGCCCTCGTGTTCGACTACCGCAGCTTCGGCGAGAGCGACGGCGAGCCGCGGCAGGTCCCCGACCTCGACGGCCAGCGGCACGACATCCGGGCCGCGCTGGACCTCGTCCGTGCCCACGAGCGGGTCGACCCGGCCCGGGTCGCCCTGTGGGGCAACTCGCTCGGCGGCGCGCACGCCGTGACCGTCGCAGCCGACGACCCGCACGTCGCAGCCGTGGTCGCACAGATCCCGTTCAACGGGTTCCCGAGATCGGTGGAGGGCCGCGGCACGACCGACACCCTGCGGCTGCTGGCCGCGATCACCTGGGACGCGGTCCGCGGCAGGCTGGGACTGAGTCCGCACTACATCCCCATGGTGGGTGATCCCGGCGAGCTCGCCGTCACCGCCACGACCGAGGCAGAGCAGCACATCAGGACCCTGACCGGGGGCGGCTCCGCGACGGCGTGGCGCAACGTCGTCGCGCCTCGGGCACTGCTGGCCATGATGCGCTATCACCCCGCGGAGGCCGCGGCCCGCCTGCGCCGACCGCTCCTGGTCTGCGTGGCCGCCGACGACAAGGAGACCCCGCTACACCTGACACGGCAGCTCGCCGACCGGGCGCCCCGAGGTGAGCTACGCGTGTACCCCGGCACCCACTTCGCCTTCTACACCGACCCTGAACTGCGCGAACGCGTCGCCGCCGACCAGGTCGCCTTCCTCCGCCTGGCACTGCCATAGTCCCTGTGGCCCACCTCACCACCCGAACCTGTCAGAACGTCCCGCCGCGGCGCGTCAGACGAGTGACGTGACCCCCGATCAAAGGAAGCTCATGGCCGCGACCGACGAGAAGGTCCGAACCGGTGCCGACAGGCAGCCCACCGACCCGCCCCGGCAACGACGGACCCGGCGACGCCGGGCGGCGGCCGCCGCCGCGCTCCTCGTCGCCGCGGTCCTGTTCGGCGCCTACGGCTGGCAGCCACCGGAGGCCGGACGTGACTTCCGGTCGCCGTACCTCGCGAGCGTCGGGTCGCGCTACGCGGAGACCCCGCTCGCCCGGTTCCACTACGTCCGGTCCGGCTCCGGCTCCCCGGTGGTCCTGCTCTCCCCCGGCGGGACGTCGGTGATCGGCTGGCGGGACCAGCTCGAGGCGCTGTCCCGGGAACACACCGTGTACGTCGTCGACCTGCCCGGCCAGGGCTACACCCAGTTGCACGACGACGACTTCCGGTACGACGTGCCCGCGATGGTCGGCGCGATCGGCACGTTCCTGGACGCCGTCGGCCTGCGGCGCACGGCGCTCGCCGGCAACTCCTGGAGCGGAGGGTGGGCCCTGGCCTTCGCCCAGCACCACCCCGACCGCGTGACGCGGCTCGCCCTGCTCGACGCCACCGGCCTCGACCTGCCCGGCACAGTCATGTGGGAGTCGCTGAAGGTCCCGGTCCTCGGCGAGCTGGCCACGAAGCTGTCCACGAGCCGGCCGGCGGTGCGCGGGCTCGCCGAGGGCATGCTCGTCCACGACGAGATCCTCACCGACCAGCTCCTGGACGAGTGGTGGGCGCCCGCCACCTTCCGCGACAACGTCCGCGCCACCTACCTGCTGGAACGGCGCCTGGACTGGGCCGGGACCGAGGAAGCGCTGCCCGGCACCGACACCCCGACCCTGATCCTGTGGGGCGAGGAGGACACCGTCCAGCCGGTGGAACGTGCCCACCGCTTCGCCGCCCTGCTTCCCGACGCCCGGCTCGAGACGCTGGCCGGGTGCGGCCACGTACCGCAGCTCGACTGCCCCGCCGCCGTCAACCAGCACCTGCGGGCGTTCTTCGCGGACCAGAGCCCCGAGGCCCGATGAGGACGTATCGGCGCCGACCTGTCAGTCGGTCCGGTCGGAGTGCCCGAGGGACCTGCCCGGAGCGATGATGTCCCGCACCCGGCGCTTGAGCTCCGTGATCTCGGGGAATCCGCCGTCGCGCTTACGGTTCCACACCCGTTCCTCGCCGACCTCGATCCGGAACACCCCGCCCGTGGACGGCACGATCGCCACCTCGCCGATCTCGTCCGAGAAGGTCTGCAGCAGCTCCCCCGCGTACCACTGGGCGCGCAGCTGCCAGCGGCACTGGGTGCAGTAGGTGATCACGATGCGTGGTGTGGGCATGCGATCACTGTTCCACGCGCGGCGAGGTGCGCGGGTACGAGACCACGGAGCGGCCCCCGGCAGCGCACGCCGGGAGCCGCTCCGTCCTGCGGGGTCGCTCAGCCGGTGACGGCCAGCCGCTCCGACGGCTCCCCGGGAACCGTCGGCACCGGACGAGGCTCCGCCTGGTCGGCGGGCGCCTGCCTCGACTCGCGAGGAGCGGCCGGGGCGGGTGCCGGCGAGGGAGCGGCGCTCGTCTCGGTCCTGGCATCCGCCGGGACTGACGGGACCGGCGACGCCTCGGCGGGCGCGGGTGCGGGAGCGGTGTCGCCGGGAGCCGACGGCACGCGCGCCTCCTGTGCGGACGACGACGGCGCGGAAGAGGACGGCGCTGCCGACGGCGGCTCCGGCACGGCGGCGCTCGCCGTCGTGCAGGCCGTGGCCAGCAGCGCGACGGCGAGCGCGCTGCCCGCGGCGGCGACGCCCCGCGAGGCGGTGCTCCAGACGGTGCGGGGGCGCCGGGGCTGGCCGGAGCGGTCGGACGGGTTTGCGGAGTTTCGGTTGAGAGTCACACAGCGGTCAATGTCCACCGGTGCGGGGCGCATGACGCCTCCTGGCCGTGACGTGGTTCATACGAGCCGGGTGTCATCGTGCGGCGTTGCCGGACACCGACCGGCCGTGTGCTCGTGCCGCGTCAGGCCGGCAGCTCGACCGGGAACGGCTCCGCGAAGTCGGCCGAGCGGCTCACGGCAGCCCAGCGGAGATCCGACTCCAGCAGGCGGCGGTCCTGTGCCACCGACATCTCGGTCGCGTTCACGCCGAGTGGCAGGTTGGTGGGCAGGTCGTCCCGCTTGGCCAGCTCGACGAGGATCTGCGCGGCCCGGTCCGGGTCACCCGCGGGACCGTCGCCGCTCTGGCGCATCCGGGTGTTCATGGCCCCGACGGTGGACTCGTACTCAGCGGGCACGTCACCCACGGTCATGGACGCGCCCGCCCAGTCGGTGCGGAACCCGCTCGGCTCGACGACGAGCACCTTGACGCCGAACGGCGCCGTCTCGACGCGCAGCACGCGGCTGAAGCCGTCGATGGCGAACTTCGCCGCCTGGTAGGACGCGATGCCCGGCGAGCCGCCGACCCGCCCGCCCACCGACGAGAACTGGACCACGAGACCGCCGCCCTGCTCACGCAGGAGCGGGATCGCCGCCTTGGAGACGTTGTAGACGCCCCAGAAGTTGGTCTCGAACTGGGTGCGGAAGTCGGCGTCGTCTCCTGTCTCGATCGGCGACACGTTGGCGTAGCCCGCGTTGTTGACGATCACGTCGATCCGGCCGAAGCGAGCCGCGGCCTCGGCGAGCGCGGCACGGGCGGCCGCCTGGTCGGTCACGTCGAGCCGGAGCGGGAGCGCCCGCTCGCCGTACTCGGCCACGAGGTCGTCGAGCTGTTCGGGCCGCCGCGCCGTGGCGGCCACCCGGTCGCCGGCGGCGAGCGCGGCGGTAGCGAGGGAGCGGCCGAAGCCGCGGGAGGAACCGGTGATGAACCATGTCTGCTGCATGCCTTTAATAAAACACCGTTGCCCTAACTTGCGCAACCCTGTTGCGCTAAGATGTGACCATGACGACTTCCGGGGACTTCCGACGGGCGCGCTCCCCCGAGGCCAAGCTCGTCCGCGAGACCGCGATCCTCGACGCCGCCCGCCGTCTCGGCGCCGAACGCGGCATCCGGGAGGTCACGCTGACCGACATCGCCGACGCCGTCGGCATGCACAAGTCCGCGATGCTGCGGTACTTCGAGACGCGCGAGGAGATCTTCCTGCGGCTCACCGCCGAGGGCTGGCGGGACTGGGCCCCGGCGCTGGCCGAACGGCTGCGTGCCGTCGAGCGGCCCGACCCGGACGCCGTCGCGGCGGCCTTCGCCACGACGCTCGCCAGCCGGCCCATGTTCTGCGACCTGCTCGCGCAGACGCCGCTGAACCTGGAGCGGAACGTCTCGGTCGAGAAGGTGCGCGAGTTCAAGCTCACGACCGGCGAGGGCCTCGGCCAGATCGTGCCCGCCGTCCGCGCGGCCCTGCCCGGCCTGTCGGAGCAGGACGGCGTCGACCTCGTCGCCGCGTCGACCTCGATGGCCGGGACGTTCCACCAGATCGCCACACCGGGGCCGGAGGTCGCCGCGCTCTACCGCTCCGACCCCCGGCTGTCGCACGCCCTGGTCGACGTCGAGCCACGGCTGGTCCGGATCCTCGGGGCGATGGTGCGCGGTCTGGCCGGACGAGGGTGACCGTCCTCGGGCCTGCCCGCGTAGCGGAGGTCTCGGGACGTCACCGCCCGGTCACGACGAACTTCGCGATGGCCAGGGACTCCCGCACGTAGTCGACCGGGATTTCGTACCACGGCGTGTCCGCGTGCAGGTGGGTGGCGCGCAGCCCTGCCGCCTCGGCGATCCCGGCCGCCCGGGGCACGTGGTAGTCGCTCGTGACGAAGGCCGCCGTGTACCGGGTGCCGAAGCGCGCGTCGAGCATCGCCTTCGCGTGGACGAAGTTCTCGAAGGTGCTGGTCGACCGGCCCTCCTGGATGATCCGGTGCTCCGCGACCCCGCGGGTGACCAGGTACCGCTCCATCGCGTGCGCCTCGGTGACGGTCTCTCCGGGCGGCAGTCCTCCGGCGACCACGACGACGGCGTCCGGGTTCGCGACGGAGTAGTCGACGGCCACGTCGAGCCGGGAGCGGAGCGCCGGCGTCACGTCGCCGTCCCGCACCGCCGTCCCGAGGACGACGACGGCGTCCTCCTCCTGCGACGCCGTGTCCGTCCTGCCGAGGACCGCGAGACAGGCGAAGAGGAGGAGCAGCAGCGCGGTGACGCCCGGGACGAGGATCCGGGGCCACCGGGCCCGCCGGTCTCCGGGCCGGGCGCCGTGTCCGAAGAGCCCGTGGCACACGTACAGGGCGCCGATCACGAGGGTCGCGGCGATGCCGGTGTGCATGCCGCTCACGAGCAGCACGACCAGGGCATCGAGGATCAGGACCGCGCCGGCGACCACCCACAGGACTGCTCCGACGGATCTGGTCATCATGGACGCAACTCTCTCAGCACCCACAGCGCGGCTCCTGTGGTGGCTTGTCTCGAGGGACAATCCTCGACCACAGGAGCCTCGCCGGTACGGCTCGGGTGACCGCGTCGGCAGCGGCGCCGCGAGCGGGTGCAGGGGTCCTGGGTCAGAACTCCTGGCTCGTGATCCACGCGTGCGCCGTCATGCCGCCGACGACGGCCCCGATCGGACCGCCCACGCCGAATCCCTCGATCGCGCCGAGGACCGTCACGCCGATCTCGACGAGGCTGTGGAAGAAGTCGCCGAAGGCGGACTCCGTCGTCGTGCCGGCGCCCATCGATCCCCCGCCGGCTGCGAGCTGCACCAGGCCTGCGACGGTCAGCGTGCCGGACGGGGCGGCGCCCGGCGTACGCTGCCGCCGCGGCAGCGGCTTGTTCTGCCGTCGAGCATCGATGAGGGCCTCCGTTCGCCGCACCTCTTCGCTGCTGAGCTGGTCCATCGCCTCGAGCTGCGCGAGCCACTGCCTGATGGCGGCGAGGAGCTGGTCCACGGTGTACGACGTGAGAAACCCGTAGTGGTAGGGCGCCATCCCGATCGCGACGCTCGCGCTGATGGCCTGTGCGGTGAGCTGCTCGGTAGGTACGGCAGCGGCCCCACCGGGCGGCGGGGACAGCGGCCCCAGCGTCCCGAGCGTGGTGGGCATCGTCGGAAGAGTCGGCATGGGAAGCCCGGCGGTGGTGGTACCGGGCGAGCCCGTGGCCGCCTGTGCTGTGGTGTCGGTGTCGGTCATGGCAGTGCCCTCCTAGGGCTGGTTGGTGGAGGCGTGGTGCGGTGTGGAGGCGACAGGCGCCTCGGAGTGGTCGCGGACCTTCGCGTCGCGCACCTTCGCGTCGCGGACCTTGGCCCGAGGCGACGGCGAGAACGACGGGTCGGCGACGGTCGCGACGTTGAGGTCGACCTCGTGGAGCGTGTGCACCGTGCTGCTGCCGTCAGCCCACCGCAGGTCGACCACGCAGTTGAGGCTCATCAGGTACTGCCACGCCGTCGCGTCGGGGTAGTCGGCAGGCATCGTCGCGGGTCCGGTCTCCGTCGCCGGGTTGACGACGACCCGTGGCCGCGGCGCCCCGGGAGGCAGCGCCGGATGGGGGTGCTGCGGGCCGTAGACCCAGATGGGCAGGTCCTCCCCCGCGATGGCCCGCACCCGCGCCGCGACGCCACGCTTGTGGCAGTACACGCCCGGCCAGTAGGAGGTGTCCTGGTTGACCGTGCGGATCCACGCACGGATGTACTCCTCCTGTGCGGGCAGCAACGGTGCGCCGTTCTCGATGTCGAGGTAGACGACGGTCCCGGTCTCGAAGCCCGCGACCGACATCAGCCGGTGGGCGTCGTGGGCGTCGGCCACTCCCTGGGCGGCCGTCACCACATGGCTGCCGGGACCGATCACCTGCCGGCCCACGTACGTGGGTAGAAAGCCCCAGCCCTGTCGGAGCAGCGTCGCGCGACGGGTCATCCAGGAGGACTCGCCGTGGCTCGGCGCCGGCGCCAGGTAGAAGCAGGTGAAGTACAGGTTGGTGTCGTCGTACAAGGTCGCCATCACGGAGTCACCGGGATAGGCTGATCGGTCAAGTCCGAGGTACATCAGGGTCCTCCCATGACATGTGGTCTGCGCCGGCGGCGTGGACATCACCACCATCAGCCCGGCTGCAGGGTGGTTGACAGCGTCGTACGGAACTGGACGGAACCGGCCGCGCGTGGCACGTCGTCGCGTCGTGGATCGAGTGCGGAGCGAGGCGGCGGCGTCCGAGAAGAGTTGGTGAGCCGTCATGGGTGCGTTGCCCTCACCGAAGCTGCCGGCCGGGCCGCGGCGCGACCTGGTCGAGGCCCTGCACGACCTGCACCATCGGGCCGGGTGGCCGAGCCTGCGGGAGATGGCCCGGGAGGTGGGTTGCAGCCACACCACCGTCTCCGCGGCGTTCAGCGAGCCGCGGGTGCCCCGCTGGGGTCTGCTCGAGCTGCTGGTGGAGACCCTGGACGGCGACACGGAGCGGTTCCACCATCTCTGGCTGGAAGCGAGCACCGCAGCGGTATCGGGTCCGGTCTCGCCGATCGCCCCGGAGGCGGTTCCACCCCTACCGGCGACGGCTCCCAGACAGCTTCCCGCCCCGGTACGTGCGTTCATCGGCCGTCAGGCCCAGCTCGACGCGCTGGACGAGCTGCTCCGCACCGATCCCGACGGCGGGGCGAGGCTGGCCGTGGTCACCGGCACCGCCGGCGCGGGCAAGACCGCCCTCGTGCTGCGGTGGGCGCACCGGGTGGTCGACCGGTTCGGTGACGGCCAGCTCTACCTGGACCTGGGCGGCTTCGGGCCGAGAGCGCCGATGACCACGGCCGAGGCGTTGGAAGCCCTGCTGCGCGGCCTGGGCACCGAGGGGGCCGCCGTACCTCGTGCCGTCGACCAGCGCAGCGCCGCCCTGCGCACGCTCCTCGCCGACCGGCGCGTGCTGCTCGTCCTCGACAACGCCGTCAGCAGCGACCAGGTGCGGGCGCTGCTGCCCGGCGGCGCCGGGTGTGCGGTGGTGGCCACCAGCCGCACCAACCTGGCCGGGCTGGTGGCACGGGAGGGGGCGCGCCGCGTCGACGTCGACCTGCTCTCCGACGCGGAGGCGCACGAGCTGCTGGTGCGGCTGGTCGGCCGGCGGGTCGAGACGGAGCCCGCGGCCGCCGCCCGGCTGGCCCAGCAGTGCGCCCGGCTCCCGCTGGCGCTCCGGATCGCCGCCGAGCTCGCCGCGGCGAGACCGACGAGCACGCTCGCCGACCTGGTCGCCGAGCTCGACCACGACCCCGACCGGCTCGACCTGCTGCGGGTGGCCGATGACGAGCACACCGCAGTCCGCAGCGTGTTCTCCTGGTCCTGGCGCCACCTCGGCGACGACGCGGCACGCGCCTTCCGGCTCATGGGCCTGCACGCCGGTGCGGACATCAGCCTGTCGGCCGCGGCCGCCCTGCTGGGCGTCGAGGAGCGAGCCGCCCGGATGACGCTCGACGAGCTGGTCCGCGCCAACATGCTCAGCGAGACCGCCGACCGGCACTACGTGCTGCACGACCTGCTGCGCGGGTACGCCGCCGAGAGCACGCGTGATCTCGAGCAGGGCGACCGCGACGCGGCGCTCGGCCGCGTCCGTGCGCACTACCTGGCGACGGCCGCGGCGGCCATGGCAGCGGAGCGAGGCCCCACCTGGCGGCCCCCCGACCTGCCACCCGCGGCCTCGCCCGCACCGCGGTTCCCCGACCCGAGCTCGGCCCACGACTGGCTGCGTCGCGAGTGGTCGGTCCTGGTCGCGACCGCGGAGAGCCCCGACGCGGACTACGAGTACGTCCGGGACACCGCTGCCGTGCTCCATGACCACCTGGACGACCAGGGACACTTCGACGAGGCCATCCGCCTGCACCGACGTGTGCGCGACCTGGCCGGCGCGCTCGGCCGGCCCGCCGACGAGGCCGACGCGACCGACGACCTGGCCGTGATCTGTCGTCGGATCGGTAACTACGAGGACGCCGAACACCTGCATCGCCTCGCGCTCGCCGGGCGCCGGGCCGCCGGTGACCCGGCAGGCCAGGCCCGGTCCCTGCACCGGCTGGGCATCCTGTGCTGGAGGCGAGGCCGTTACGACGAGGCGGACGCCTACCTGGACGAGGCCGCGACGCTCTACGCGCACGCCGCCGATCCGGTCGGCGAGGGCCAGGCGTGCTACGCCCGTGGTATCGCCAAGCGACGGCAGGGCCTCTACCTCGACGCCGTGCGGCTGCACTCTCGCGCGATCGACCTGCTGCGCGAGGTGGGAGACCGGCGGGGCGAGGGCGCGGCCACCAACAACCTCGGTGTGGTCTGGCTCTTCCTCGGCAGGTACGCCGAGGCCGCGCGCTGCTTCGACGAGGCACTCGCGGTGTACACCGCCGTCGACCACCCGATCGGCGTCGCCGTGTGCCGCGACAACCTGGGATCCCTCGCCAGCCGCGAGCGCCGCTTCGAGGACGCGATGAGTCACCACGGCGACGCGCTGGAGGCCTTCGTCCGGCTCGGCTACCCCGCCGGCCAGGGCGACTCGCACCGAGGGCTCGGTGTCGCCCTGGCCGGCCTCGGACGCCGCGACGAAGCCGTGGACCAGCTCGAGCGCGCGCTACGGATCGGCGAGCGGGTCGGCGAGGCCAGCGTGGTGACGCAGACGCTGTGCGACCTGGGCAGCGTCCGGCTCGCCCGCGGGGAGCTCGACGCCGCCGAGGAGGCGTGGTCGCACGCGCTCACGTTGGCGACGTCCGCCGGCGACCGCTACGAGCAGGCTCGGGCACACCACGGGCTCGGTCGGGTGCACGCCGCCCGCGGCGACGCGGCCGAAGCGGCTCGGCTCAGCACGCTCGCGGACGCCACGTTCGTCGAGCTCGGTGTCGAGGAGGCGTCCACGACCGACGCGGCGAGAAACGGGCGGCGGGCGGCGGTCCGGGACCTGGCCGCCGGTCCGGGATGAACCGGCTCCGTGGCGGGGTCCCGGCCGACCGGCGGGGGCATGGTCAGGGACGGGCGGCGTCCACCGGCTGCCACGGCCCGTACCGGTACCCGGGCTCCTGGTTGCGGGTCCACCACTTCGCCACGTAGGTGCGGCCGTCATGGGCGGCCACCGCGCCGGCCTCGAAGATGCGGGACGCCGTCCACTGCGCGACGCCGTCGCGCTCCACGATCTCCTGCCACGGGCCGTACGGTGCGCCGGGCTCCGTCCCGCTGGTCCACCAGGCCGACCGCCAGGTCGAGCCCGAGTACGAGACCTCGTCGCCTGCGGTGTAGACCGCCGACCTGTCCCAGGCGGGAGCGGCCGGCGCGCAGCCGTCGTCGCAGATGCTGAACGACGCGAGCACGGCCTTGTGGTCCGAGGGCCAGACGGCGTCCGGCGTGAGGATCACGTCGGCGCTGTCGTCCTCGACGCGCTCGTCGCGCACGATCGTCGACTGCGGACCGACGACGATCGCGTCGTCGATGGAGACGCGGTCGTCGGGCGTGACGAAGACGTAGTCGATGCGGTCGCGCTCGTCGGCCTCCGGCGCCCAGGTGAGGTCCGACGTCGGGAAGAGCGGGTTGTCCGACGGCCAGGTGGTGCCGGGGTTGGCGACGGGGTCGGGGTGGACCTCGCGGAAGGCGTCGACCAGTCCCCCGTCGATGAGGGTCTGCGTCGTCTGCCACGGGACGACGACGCCGTTGTGGTCCTGCAGGTCGGCGGTGTCCTCGGTCCAGTCCTGCACCGACGGCTCGTTGAAGTCACCGCCGACGACGGCGATCCGGCCCGCGGCGCGCTCGGCCGCGACGTCCTCGACGAGGGCCGCGGCGGTCGCCGGGCGGCCCGACTGCCGGTTGGCCTCCAGGATGGCGTCCACGTCGGTGACCGGGCCGCCGGGCAGCTTGTTCCAGGTGTCCCAGCCGTCCGGCCAGTCGCCCCCGACCGCGCCCCCGTAGCCGCGCGGCAGGTAGGTGGCGTACCAGCGGTACTCCAGGTGCCCGCCGTACGCCACGACCTCGGTCCCGTTGACGTCGAGCACCGCCTTGGTCCACCACCGGTCCACGGTGTCGGACTCCAGGATCGGGTAGCGCGACACGATGCCCGTGTCGGTGGCGGTGAGGTGGTCGTATCCGAGGAGCCGGGCGACCTGCGCCGGGGCGTCGCCCACCTCGGGCAGGAAGGTCACGTCGGCGTCGGTCTCCTTCAGGATGTCGGCGATCTGGCGGGCGCCGTCGTCGATCCGCGTACCGCCGTGCCACACGTTGAAGCTGAGCACGTCGAGCTCGCTCACCCCGTCGACCTCGGGCTTCGGCTCAGCGGGCGGCACGGTCCCTGCGGCCTCGACGGCGCTGAGGGTGAGGGCGGGCTCGGCCGCCGAGGCCACGGGTGCGATCGCGAGCCCGGCGAGGGCACCGCCGATCCCGACGGCTGCGAGGAGACCTCGGCGGATACGTGCGCGTACGGATGACATCTGCGTGGGCTCCCCGGCTCGGAATGCGGTGCGGCGCGAGGCTACGAGACGTGCGTGACCGGTCCGTGGCCGGCGGGTGAACACGCCTGAACCACGACGTGCGCCCTGCGTCGGGGCTCGTTCACCCTCCCGCTGCGTTCCCTCGGAAAGAAATCAGGTCTGACGCTCGGCGCTGGCCACCCGCACGCAGCAGTATCCGGGGCGCGGTGCCAGCACCGCTCGGGCCGGGGAGTGTCCGCTCCCCTCGAGCAGGCCCTGCACCAGGTGCAGGTTGAGCCCGCACACCACGTCCGTGTGCCGGCGAGCGACCTGGTGGAACGGGCAGTTGCGGAGCTCGACGTCGCCGTCGGCGGTGGTCGCGGGCTCGTAACCGCAGGCGCGCAGCGCCGCGGACAGGTCAGGACCACTCGCCGCCCGGCCGGCCGCGTAGGCGGCCGCGGTCATCGCACGGCGTACCGCCCCGGAGTCGTCGGCGCTCATCGCCTCGGCGAGCACACCGGCCAGCAGCCCGTAGTCACGGGGTGGCACGCTCACGGACAGCTCTTCCTGTGCGCGGACATAGCGCTTGGCCGGCCTACCGGCACCCGGTCCACCGCGCCCCGCGGGGCGGGCGTAGCTGGTGACCAGGAGTCCCGCGTCAGCCAGCTTGTCCAAGTGGTAGGCCGCCAGGTTACGAGTGATCCCAACGGCGGTGGCGGCATCCTCCCGGGCCGACGGCTCGTCCCGCGCCGAGACGTACTCGTAGAGCCGTCGCCGCACCGGATCGCCCAGACTGCTCAGCCCGCTGACCGGATCCTGGTCACGCTCCTCGCCGTCACCCATGCCCCAAATCTATCACCAGCGAATCTTGACAAAACTAGACGCTTGTCGACACGATCTAAAAACAACATTCACTAGTGATAGAAGGAACCGATCATGAGTACACCCCTGCGCTCGGCGCACACGAGCGGGTCGAGCAGTGTCCGGCAGCGCGTCCGCACCGACCCGGCCTACGCTGCGTTCCTCCTGATGCGCGTCGGTTTCACGGTGCTGCCGATCTGGATGGGCGTCGACAAGTTCGCTGACGGCCTCACGGACTGGCCGGAGTACCTCGCCCCGTGGATCGTCGCGCTGCTGCCGTTCTCCGCACAGACCGCGATGCACGTCGTCGGTGTGGTCGAGATCGTCGCCGGTGTCGCGGTGGCCATCAAGCCCCGGTACGCGGCCTACGTCGTCGCCGCCTGGCTGGCCGGGATCATCTTCAACCTGCTGACCTACTCCGGGTTCTATGACGTCGCTCTGCGCGACTTCGGGCTCCTGCTCGCCGCGCTCACCCTGGCCCGCCTGGCAGCCGCCTACGATCCGGCCTGGTTCGGGAACGCTTCCGGGGCGAGTGCGCGTTGAGCCGCCTCACCCTGACCGACAACGCGGTCGACCTGGGCGCTGCCGAGCAGGCTGCACGGCAGTTTCTCGAGGCACTGGGCGTCGCACTCGATGACGAGGCGGTGCGGGAGACACCGGCGCGGATGGCCCGCGGGTACGCGGAGCTGCTGACGGCGCGCCCGTTCCGGCTGACGACGTTCCCCAACGACGAAGGTTATGACGAGCTGGTGCTGGCCCGTGACATCCCGGTTCAGTCGGTGTGCGAGCACCATCTGCTGCCGTTCGTCGGCGTGGCCCACATCGGCTATCTCCCGGGGCGGCGCATCCTCGGCCTGTCGAAGCTGGCCCGGGTCGCCGAGCACTTCGCCCGCCGCCCCCAGGTGCAGGAGCGGCTCACCAAGCAGGTCGCGGACTGGCTCACCGAGCACCTCGCGCCGCACGGGGTCGGCGTCGTCATCGAGGCCGAGCACACCTGCATGACGCTGCGCGGCGTACGGGCCACGGGATCCAGGACGGTCACCTCCACCCTGCTCGGGACGCTGCGCGACGACGCGGCGTCCCGCCAGGAGTTCCTCGCTCTCACGGGTGTGCACCGGTAGCAGGCTCGCTCGGCACGAACAGACGGCCCGTCTCGCTGTGTGAACCATGGCGAGACGGGCGTCGACGTACCCGAAGATCATCCGTTCGGATGACCCGGAAGGTGGACGAACGGCCGACGCGGCGCACCCTCGCCCAGCCATAGCTTCGGGGCATGACGGCCACCGCTGCGACCACCTCGACCACCTCGACCGCCAACCGGGTGCATGGCCTCGACGCGCTGCGCGGCGGCGCGCTGCTGCTCGGGATCGTCCTGCACTCGCTGCTCCCGTTCATCGCCGACATCCCCTGGCTCATCACCGACAGCGTCACCACCCCGGCCGCCGACGACGGCGTAGTGGTGATCCACCTGTTCCGGATGTCGCTGTTCATGATGCTCGCCGGCTACTTCGCCCGGCTGACGCTGCACCGCAAGGGGCTCCGCGCGTTCACCGTCGACCGGCTGCGGCGGATCGGGCTGCCGGTGATCGCGTTCTGGCCGTTGGCCGTGCTGCCGATCGGGATCCTCGCCGTCGTCGGCGCCGACGTGCGGGGGCAGGAGCTGCCGCAGGCGCCACCGAGCTCGTTGAACCCCGTCTTGGCGGCCCTGGACCCCGGACACCTGTGGTTTCTCGTGGTCCTGCTGCAGATCTACGTGATCGCTCTTGCCGTGCGAGCCGTGGTGCGGCGGATCCTGGGCGCCGAGCGCGCCACCACGGTCGCCGAGCGGGCGGGCACCTGGCTCAGCGGCCCGCTCGGCGTGCTGCTGACCGCCGTGCCGTACGCCGTCGCGGTCCTCCTCCAGGGCGCTCCGGTCGACGGAGGCATCCACAAGCCGCTGAGCGTCCTGCCCGAGGCCGAGGTGCTGGCCGCGTATGCCAGCGCATTCGCGGTCGGGTACGCACTGCACGCCCGGCCGGACGCGTTGATCCGGATGAGCCGGGGCCGGTGGGTCCACCTGGCGGTGGCAGTGGTGACGTCGCTGGCGGTGCTCTACGTGATCCCCACCGGGAACCTGGCGGCCCTTGCTCCCGTCGCGGCGCTCGCGTCGGCGGCCTGGTGCTACGCGCTCACCGGGTTGTGCGTCCGCTACCTCAACGCCGAGCGACCGGCGGCACGGTACCTCGCCGACGCGTCGTACTGGATGTACCTGATGCACCTGCCGCTGCTGATCGCCGTCGAGATCCCGCTGGCCGACCTGGCCCTGCCCGTCGTCGTCAAGCTGCTCATCACCTGGCTGGTCACCTTCGTGGTCCTGGTGCTGAGCTACCACGTCCTGGTGCGCTCGACCTGGGTCGGCGCGTGGCTGAACGGCCGCCGCCACCCGTGGACGTGGCCGCCGATGACCACAGGGAACAGGCCGCGGAACCGGCTGCCCGCGGACGGGCCGGCTCAGGTCCGGGAGCCGTAGGTCATGCGGCGCAACAGCCACTCCGCCGGGCCCTGCCGGAAGCCCGCACGGCGTTGCAGCTCGGCGAGCAGGACCGTGACGAGCCAGACACCGATGCCGATGCCTACCGCCTGGGTGTCGGTCAGACTCGAGCCGAGCCCGAGGGCGTAGGGCGGAACGAGGATCGCCCAGGCCAGCGACTGCAGCAGGTACGACGTCATGGAGCGCTGTCCGGTTGCCGCCAGAGCCGTCACCACCGGTCCGGCCGGCCTGTCGGACCGTTCGCCGACCCGCCGGCCGATCAGGGCGATCGCTGCCGCATACCCAAACCCTCCGGCGTAACCGGTCAGGAGGTGCAGCCACGAGACGCCCAGGTCGGCGGCTTGGCCCGGCTGCCAGACCTCGACGTCGATCAGTGCGGCCGGAACCCCGCCGAGCACACCGAGCCCGATGCCCCAGCAGGCAACCTTGCGGAGCAGGGCGAGGTGCTCGCCGCGGTTCTCCAGCATCCGGCGGCGCGCCGCCCAGATGCCGATCATGAACGGAAAGACCGAGATCGTGATGAGCAGCGGGACGAACACGGGCAGGACCGCGACCCGCACGACCATGTCCGTCAACGGGTCGGTGACCGGCTCGCTGCTGCTCGCCGACGAGAAGAACAGCGCGCTGAGGACGGTGTAGACCAGGCTGCCCAGGACCATCCAGACCAGAGCGTGGGTGAGCAGCTTGCGATCGCCGAACCGGACAGCGGCGACGTAGACGATGGCGATCACCCCGTACACCGCGATGACATCGCCGAAGAACAGCAGCGCCGTGTGGCCGAGCCCGATCAGGACCAGGCACCACCCGCGACGGCGCAGCAGACTCCGGATCTCTGGCCACTGGATCCCGGCGGCCGTGCGGCGGTGGTACATCCGGGCCAGGCCGTAGCCGAACAGCGCGGCGAACATGGGGTAGCCGCGGTTCTCGGCGACCAGCGCCATCACGGCGGTCACCGCGATGTCCAGCGGTCCGGTCAGCGCATAGCCCTCGCCGGTGGTCGCGATCCGGAACTGATGGGCGTGCACCGTCGCGATGATCAGCAGCATGAGTCCGCGAGCGAGATCGGGCGCAAGGGATCGCCGGGCCTCGGGCAGCGCGCCGGGCAGGGCCGCTCCGGTCGCGGCAGGGCTGGTTCTGGGCATGCCTCGGTCCTCCAAGTTAAGATACGGAAGCGTCTCTCAGCGGATAAGATACGCACACGTATCTAAGAAGGGAAGTCCCGTGCCGGAGGAAGTTCGAGCCACACGCCGACGCGGTGACGACCTCGTCCACGCCATCCACGAGGCAGCGCTCGCCGAGACGGTCGAGCACGGGGTGGGGAGGCTGACGATGGAGGGCATCGCACGCCGGGCCGGGACCGCCAAGACCTCGCTCTACCGCCGATGGTCGACGCCGGAGGACATAGTGATCGAGGCGCTGTACCGGGTCTATCCACGCGAGGAGCCCTCCCCCGCGGCCGACGACCTGCGCGGCGACCTCATCAGGGCACTGCAGCTGATGCGCGACAGCATCATGAGCTCGCAGTACGGCGCAGCGCTCGGCGCACTGCTTGAGGAGTCCCGTCGCCGCCCCGACCTGCACGAACGCCTCTACGGAGAGGTCTTCGGCCCGCGTGGCGGGCGCTTCACCCGGTCCGTCCTCGAGCACTACGCGCAGCACGGCCACCTGGACGCGGCACGCCTGACCCCTGTCGTCGTCGATATCGGCGAGGCGCTTCTGATCAAGTACGCCATCGACACGTTCGACCCGCCGGACGACGACTACGTCGCCGCGATCGTCGATCAGGTGATACTCCCGGCCGTCGGGGTCGCGAACCCCTGACGCCCGGCCGGTGCGCCTGTCGGCCGAGCCCGGATGACGAAGACCCCGTCACGTCCGGAGCGACAGCGCCGTCCGCTCAGCGCTCCGCCCAGCGCCTGATGCCGGCTGCGGCGTACACGGCCTCGGTGAGCTCGGTGGACCGGAACCGGGACCGCCTGCCGACCGCGCTGAGCTCGCCCCAGTAGTTGGGGGTGTAGCCGAAGCTCAGCTCGTGCTCGGGATCGGCGAACGCGAGGGAGCCGCTGGCCCCCGTGTGCCCGAACAGACCTGGAACGCCGACGCTCGGCCACATCGGGCCACCCGGGAGCTGGAAGCCGAGACACCAGTCGGTCCGCATGCGCAGCACCTCGTCCCGCCCGGACGCCTGCGGCTGGCGGGCGGCGTTCATGAGCCCGGCCGAGACGATCCGGCGCCCGTCCACCGGTCCGATGAGCGCGGCGAACAGGCGGGCGAGGGCGATCCCGCTGCCCACCCCGCCGGCGGACGCGTCCTCGACGTCGTACCGGACGAGCTCCTCGTGGTCGTCGAAGCCCGCGGCACTGCCGCCGAACGTGGCGTGGTACGACACGGACCGGCGGTCCAGGACGCCCAGCGCGTACGGGAGCCACGTCGGGTTGAGCAGGGACCGGAACGCCTGGCTCTGTGACGGGCCGACCATCGGGGCGACGCGGTGGTGCTGGTCGGCGGGCACGCCGAGGTAGAGGTCGAGCCCATGGGCGGTCGCGATCTCGTCCGCGAAGTAGCGCCCGACCGTGCGCCCGGTCACCGCCCGCACCAGCCCGCTCAGGATGTATCCGTAGGTGACGGCGTGATAGCCGTGTCGCGTGCCCGGCCGCCACCAGAGCCTCTGCCGCTCGAGCCGGTGCAGCACCTCGTCGAGCTCCGCGGCGTCGTCGTTGCTGACGGAGCCGTCGAGAGCCGCCAGGCCGGAGCGGTGCGCCAGCACCAGGTGCACCGGGATCTCGACCTTGCCCTGCTGCCCGAACTCCGGCCAGTAGTCGGCGACGGGACGCTCCAGGTCGATCTCGCCCCGGTCGACGAGGTGCAGCACGGCCGACGTGGCAAGCGCCTTGCTGGTGGACGCGATGGGCGTCATGGTGTCCCGTTCCCAAGGACGCGTACGTGCGCGATCGGCGTGCCCGCCCCAGATCTCCACGACAGGTCGCCCCGCGCGGTAGACGCCGAGCGACGCGCCGACCTCTCGCCCCGAGTCGATGAAGCCTGCGAGGAGGTCCGCGACAGGACCGAAACCGGGTTCACAGTGGCCATCGACCGATATTTCGAAAGTCACTCTCAAAAGATAGCCGGTATCATGAGCGATGTGAAGACAGCGGACGCGGATGCAGGAGGACGGCACGGTCGCGCGGCTGCGCCGGACGGGCTGCGGGCACGCAAGCGCCGGCAGACGGAACGCCGCATCCAGGCCGCGGCCCTGGCCCTGTTCGACCGGCACGGCTTCGACGACGTGACCGTCGAGGACGTGGCGGCCGCCTCGGACGTCTCGGTCGCGACCGTCTACCGGTACTTCGTCACCAAGGAGAACCTGGTCCTGCACGACCCGCTGGAGAGCGAGCTGACCAACGCGATCGTCGAGGCGATCCGCACCGGCCTGGACATCCCGGCCGCGCTGGAGCATGTCCTGGAGCACCTGCCGGCCGAGTCCGCCGAGGAGGCCGAGCGCGATGCCCGGACCCGGATCCGGCTCGCCAACGACGTACCCGCCATCGCCGGCGCCGCGCACATCCGGGCCCGGGCCCGTGCCGAGGAGCTCGTCGAGGCGCTCCCGGCCGCTCGGCGCGAGGACCGGTTGCGCGCGCGGGTCCATGCGCTGGCGGCCCTGTCGACACTGGAGGCGGCCGCCGACCACTGGTACGACGCCCAGGCCCCTGCGACGCTGCGGGACGTCTCGCTGACAGCGATCCGATCGCTCCGGTCGGCGGCCGCCGACCGAGGACGGTCCGCCGGTCAGCCCGGCTCGGCGTCGAGCTGACCGGATCGACGGCGGCCTGGGCTCCGCGCGCGAGCGGAAAAGCGCGACCGTAAGGTCGGAAGATCCGGCGGGTCCACACAGGACGGACTCAGATGGGAGCCCCGCGATGAGCATCTCCACGTTCCCCTTCGAGCTCGCCCACCGGGCCGCCGCGGTGCTCCGCTCCGACGTCGAGGCCAGCATCACCGTGCGACAGCTCGGGCTCACGGTGCGCGCGGGCAGCAGCACCTTCGCCGCCGCCCGGTGCGACCAGGCCGAGTCCCTCGCGGGCAGCGGACCGTGCATCGACGCGATGGACCAGCTCACCGCCGGCGTGATCCCGGCGATCCGCGACGTGGAGACGTGGGACGCCTGGCGGAAACAGGCAACCCATGAAGGCTTCGTCTCGGCGGCGGCGGTTCCCGCGGTGGTGGACGACGACATCGCCGTGGCCCTCAACCTCTACTCACGCTCGCCGGACCCATGGACGGGCCAGCTGCTGACCGCCGCCGACGGCTACGCACAGATCACCGCGGCCATGGTGCGGCTGCACCTGGGTCTGGCGGAGCTCGAGGACGACGCCATCGGCTACTACCGGCAGATGTCGGACACGATCACGATCGAGCGTGCCATCGGCGCGATCATGCAGACCAACGACTGCGCCGAGCCCGAAGCGAGGAAGATCCTCGAGTCCGCCTCTCTGCACCGCAACGTGAGCCAGCGGGAGGTCGCGGAGACGCTGCTGCGCGCCCTGGTGGTCAGCGATCCACCCTCGGAGAGCCCCGGCTAGGTTCGGCGCGGCACCGCCAGATCGTTCAGCCCGCCTGAGCCCGCTCGTGCGTACCCGCCGGACCGGTTCCCGGCCTGGCGCGGACCTCCTGGGGCAGGCTCGGGGTGCCGACGCCGAGCGCGACGTCGACCACGTCCGCTGGATCCTCGCCGCGGGCGAAGGCCTGCCGCTGGCACCGTGCGCCAGAGCCGTGCGCGACGATCTCGTCCACCACCGTCCGGACGACGCCGAGCTCGCCGTACTCGTCGAGCACGGGCCGGAGCAGGTGGAGCAGCTCCGCCACGACAGGCCCCGCCGCCACTGGGATCCCGCTGGCCGGGCTGACGAGCAGTCCGTCGACGCCGAACCGGCTCGCCCGCCACGTCCACGCGCGCAGCTCGGCGGTGCTCACGGACGGCGGCGGCTCACCCGCTCGCCACCGTCGTGCTGCCGTCTCCACGAGGGCACGCGCGAGCGCGGCCAGCACGGCGGCGTGCGTGAGGTCCATGCAGACGTCGGTGACGCGGACCTCGACGGTCGGGTACTTCGCCGACAGGCGCGCGTCGAAGTACAGCATCGCCACGTCCAGCGGCACCCCAGAGCGCAGCAGCGCGTGCGACCGCTGCTCGTAGGTCCGCGCGGAACCGAAGACCTCGCACGGCCCGGCGGTCGGCCATCGGCTCCCTGCCTGGTAGCGGTAGCTGGCGAACCCCGAGTCGACGCCGTACCAGAACGGCGAGTTGGCGCTCAGCGCCAGCAGCGTCGGCAGCCAGACGCGGATCCGGTCGAGCACCGCGACGCCCTCCTCGCGGTCCTCGATCTGGACGTGCACGTGGAAGCCGCACGTCAGCTGCTCGTCGGCGAGCAGGCCGGCATGCTGCTGGATCCGCCGGTAGCGCTCGTCGGGCACGAGGTGGGGCAGGCCGGGCCACACCGGGGTGGCCAGGGCGACCGCTCTTCCGCCGACCGCGCGGGCCGCCTCGTCGGCCAGGAAGCGGCCTCTGCGGATCGCGGCGAGCTGCTCGGTCAGCGTCACGCACGGCGGTCCGACGACCTCCACCTGCTCCTGCTGCAGCTCGACCGTCAGCCGGTGCGGCCCGGTCGGCCCGGCCCGCGCGAGCAAGCCCTCGACGGACGCGAGCGGTCGGCGGGTGCGAGCGTCGACCACGAGCAGCTCTTCTTCCACCCCGAAGGTACGCACTGCGTCACCTCCCCCGTTGACCCCATTTTTCGCCCGCAGGGCCGTGCTCGCAGGACGGCGTGCGCGGCCGGACGACGGCCCGCCTTCGATGCCGTCGGATCCGAACCGGTAGCGGGTCACCCGCCACACGGAATTTGTCTTGCTCTTGAGTCCCAGGTCCTTCGAGAGTATCGGAATGCTGATCAGACGAGAGCGCCCCTCCGACACCCCGGCGATCCGCGCGGTCACCGCAGCGGCCTTCGAGAAGGTGGAGCACTCCGCGCCGCCGGTCGAGGCCGACGGCGCACCCGGTGAGGCGACCCTGGTCGGGTGGCTGCGCGACGACCCCGGATGGGTGCCGGAGCTGTCGCTGGTCGCCGAGGCCGGACCCGGCGCGGAGGTGGTCGGTCATGTCATCGCCACCCGCGGCCACCTCGCGGACCTGCCCGCGCTCGGGCTCGGACCGCTCAGCGTCGATCCCGCGCACCAGGGCCGCGGGATCGGGTCCGCCTTGATGCACACGCTCCTCGGCGCGGCCGACGCGATGGGCGAGCCGGTGGTGGTGCTGCTGGGCGACCCGGCCCTCTACTCCCGTTTCGGGTTCGTGCCTGCCGCCGGTCTCGGGATCGAGGCACCCGACCCCGCATGGGGCGACTACTTCCAGGCACGCACGCTGAGCGCATGGCGCGCGGAGTACTCGGGACGCTTCCGCTACGCCGCCTCGTTCGACCGCCTCTGACCGCAGAGAACCACCCCTGACCGGCAGACCACGATGCGTTTGCCGCCTGCGCCGGAAGGACATCTCTTGGCGTCTGCCTGAAGAAGTCCTGAAGTGTTCATTTGTTACACATTGCGCAGTTGGGTGAAACTTCCTATAAATGGAGCGATCGGGTCACACCTCACGATCCGACGAACCTTCGGGGGGCAGCTCCATGAAGCAACGCCTGTTCCGCCTCGTCGCCGCCATCGCGGCGGCGAGCCTTGCCACGGTCGGGCTGGTGACGACGTCGGCCCTGCCGTCGTACGCCGCCGGCGAACCCTACGTCGCCCTCGGCGACTCCTATTCCTCCGGCACCGGCACCAGGACCTATATCGACGACGGCACCCAGTGCCTGCGCTCGGTCTACGCCTATGCCAGCCTGACCGCGGCGGCCAGGAGCTACAGCCTCAACTTCCGGGCCTGCTCGGGAGCCGTCGTGGCCGACGTGACGAACAGCCAGCTCAGCGCCCTGAGCTCGAGCACGCGGTATGTCACCATCTCCATCGGCGGCAACGACGCCGGATTCGCCGACGTGCTCACCGAGTGCGCCCTCCCCGCCTGGGCCAGCGACTGCGCCGGGAAGGTCGCCGCGGCGCGTTCGTTCATCTCCACCACCCTCCCGGGCCGGCTCAGCACGCTCTACGCCGCCATCCGGACGAGGGCACCCGGCGCGAAGGTGGTCGCCGTCGGCTACCCGAAGATGTTCATGGGCGAGGACTGCAACCTCGCGACCTTCTTCAGCCCGGAGGATCAGACGGCGCTCAACAACGCCGTCGTGCACATCAACTCGGTCACCGCGACGGCCGCCTCCGCCAAGGGGTTCACCTTCGTCAACCCGGTCAGCCGCTTCACCGGGCACGCCGTGTGCGACTCGACCGAGTGGATCAACGGCTACTCGAGCCCGCAGCAGGAGTCCTTCCACCCCAACCGGCTCGGTCACGCCAACGGCTACACGCCGCTGGTCAGCGGCGTCCTGACCGGCACGAGCGTCAGCGTGACCGACGAGGTGCTGGCCGAGGCCCAGGACGGCGCCGCGGCCCAGGCGAATCTTCAGCGGACGTACGCCGAGACCGACCGCAAGATCAAGCCGAAGCTCTTCCGGCCGCCGACCAAGGCCGGCCTGGAGCAGCGCGCGAAGGAGAGGGGCGTCGGCTTCGACGCGTGGTGGGCCGAGGTGCAGCGGTCAGGTCGAGCCACGGCGCTGTCGCGGTGAGCGACGAGGCCTGACGATACCGACCCGTGGGTTTCGGGACCCGTCGGAACCCACGGTCGCGCCTCGGCTCTCCAGCGGGCATTGACACGCCGTCGCAGGCCAGGAAGACTCCGCTCGGATGTTAACGTTCACATCGCTCTCGATGAGGAGAGACCTGAACGCGGATCCACCTGGTCGGTATCGGCTCGTCGCCGACCTCCCCCAAACCGACGGCACCTGGTCCCGCCAGGCACAGACAAAGGAGTCCACATGACACACGCCGTCCCCATCCTCCAGGCGCGCCGGAGGCTGCTCGCCCTCCTGGCGGCGCTCGCCATCGCCCTGTCCGTGACGCAGATCGTGCACGCGCCCCCTGCCCAGGCGGCGACCGCGTACATCTACACCACGTTCAAGGGCGACGCCGCCGCCGACCAGGAGCTGTGGGTCTACACGTCCTCGAACGCGACCAGCTTCAGCACCCTCGCGGACACCAACTTCCGGGGTCCGACGGGCGCACTGCGCGACCCCAGCATCATCAAGTCGGGCAGCACCTACTACATCGCCTACACGGTCCAGTCCTGGACGACGCAGTCCACGCACTTCAACATCGCGCGCAGCACGGACCTGCGGAACTGGACGCACGTCGCCTCCGTCCCGGCCGGCGTGAGCGGCACCGCCTACACGTGGGCTCCCGAGTTCTACGTCGAGGGCGGCACGGTTCGCGTGGTCGTCAGCCTCGGCACCTCGGACCACCAGTTCACGCCGTACGTGTACACCGCGCAGAACGGCGGCCTGACCTCGTGGAGCGGCCCGACCCGGCTCGGCATCCCCGCCAACCACATCGACACGTACATCGTGAAGCGCGGCTCGACCTACCACGCCTTCGTGAAGAACGAGACCTCCAAGTGGATCGAGCGGTGGACCTCGACCAACTTCACGACCTGGACCAACCAGGGCAACCAGTGGCAGCAGTACCACGAGGGGCCCTCGATCGTGCAGCTCGAGAACGGCACCTACCGCGCCTACATCGACCGGTACCCCAGCGGCGGCATGTGGACCTCCACGAGCTCCGACCTCACCTCCTGGAGCGGACTGTCCCAGGTCGGCTGCGACGGCTGCCGACACGGCACCGTCATCCTCGACACGACCTACAGCGGGGCATCCGGCGAACGCGTCACCAACCGGCACAGCGGCCTGGTCATGGACGTCCAGAACCCCAACCTGAACAACAACGCCCGCGTCGGCCAGTACGCGTGGAACGGCGAGAACTGGCAGCGCTGGGCCTTCGAGGACGCCGGCTCCGGCTACGTCCGGATCCGTTCCATCCACTCCAACAAGTGCCTGGACGTCTCCGGCAGCGCGGACGGCTCCGAGGTCCAGCAGTACGACTGCTACAACGGGACCAACCAGCAGTTCACGCTGCGCAGCACGAGCAACGGCTATGTCGAGATCATCGACCGGCGCAGCGGCAAGTGCATCGACGTCCCCGGGATGTCGACGGCGAACGGCACGATCCTGAAGATCTACCCGTGCAACGGCGGCAACAACCAGCAGTGGCTGCGCGCCACCGCCTGACGTGAACGCGGAACGGCGTCGGTCCTCCGGGGGCCGACGCCGTTC
>NZ_JBHXBG010000065.1:0-29136 GCF_042726755.1 Promicromonospora sp. NPDC060271
CGGCGGGGGGCCCCCCCCCCCCCCCCCCGCGCCCGGTCGGCATACTTGCCCGGATGACAATCGCACCTTTTCACCCGGTCCACCATGTCGACGTCGGCGGGCTGCGCCTCGCGTACCGCGAGGCGGGCGACCCAGCGGCGCCCCCGCTGCTCCTGCTGCACGCGCTCGGCGAGAGCTCGCTCTCCTGGGACCCCCTGCTGGACGACCTCGCGGCCCTCGGCTATCACGTCCTCGCGCCCGACGCGCGGGGCCACGGCGACAGCGACCGGCCGGGCACCTACGGCTACGAGCTGCTGGCCGCCGACGCCGTCGCGTTCTGCGACGCGCTGGCACCGGCGCCGGCAGCGGTCACCGTCGTCGGGCACTCGATGGGCGCCGCGACCGCGACCCTGGTGACCACGATCCTGACCGACGGCGCCCCCGGGCGCGTGAAGCGCCTCGTCCTGGAGGACGCCACCCCGGCCCGCCCGGGCCGGCCCGCGTTCGAACCGTTCGAGGAGCCGGACCACCCCGTGCCGTTCGACTGGCCGCTGGTCAACGCCCTGCGCGCCGAGCGCAGCGAGCCCGACCCCGCGTGGTGGGCCGCCGGGCTGCGGATCGACGTACCCGTCCTGGTCGTTGCGGGCGGCCCCGCGAGCAACGTCGACCAGACGGACCTCGTGGACTTCGCGGCGGGTGTCGCCGACGGGCGGCTCGTCGAGATCCGCGTGGGCCACATGGTGCACGACGAGGCGCCGGCCGAGTTCCTCGCCGCCGTGAGCGAGTTCCTGCGCCGGCCCTGAACCTGTCGGCCCCGAGCCCGCCGGGCTCGCCTGCTGATCAAGGTGCCCCGGGCGCTCGGACCGTCGCGGTGCGGCCCGGGCGCCCGGCCCCGTCCAGGCTCAGCCGCACCCGCGGCTGCAGCATGGTCACGACGCCGGCCACCACGAAGGCGATGTGCACCACGCGGATCGCCGGCAGCACCGGGGACACGTCGCCCCCGAGCGTGTGGTACCAGCTCGAGCCGGCGGCGAGGTCGGCGGCCATGGGGACCACCATCGAGGCCAGGCCGAGCACGCCGAGGCCGGCCAGGAGCGCCCACCAGGCCCAGCGGCGTCCTTCCCTCTTGTGCGGTGGGTTGTCCCGACCCTCTCGCGTCACGCTGCTTCGCCACGCCGCCTCGTCGTCGGGTGCGACACTTCCTGCCATGCGTGACGACGAGTGGTCCCGGCAGCGAGCGGAAGCGGTCCGGCTGCAGGCCGAGCGCCTGCAGGCGCGGCAGGACGCCGAGCACACCCGCGCCGAGGCCCTGCTGCGCGAGTTCGTGGCGGCGGCCCGGGACGCCGGGCTCCCGGCCGAGCCCCTGCGGGTGCAGGGGTACGGCGGCCGTGGCACCGCCCGCACGCCGTTGCGGGGCTGGTACCTGCGCGTGGACCGCACGTCCGGGATCAGTGCCGACGGCGGGTTCTACGTGCTCACCGCGCCGATCGGCGTCCTCGACCGGGTACGCGGTGTGCGACCGGAGCCCCGCCGTCCCCCGCTGCTGCTCGGCGCGGGAGGCAAGGACGGCGACTCCATCTCGCTGGCCGACGCCCTGGAACGGCTCCTGCCGGGCTGGCAGGCCCCCTCGGCCGGCTGATCCGGTCGGGGTCTGCTCCGCCGGGCCGGCGTCCGCCGTCCGGCCGTCAGCCCGCGGAGCGGCCCAGGTCCTCCCAGCGTCGCCAGCCCGCCAGCCGCTCCTCGGTCAGGGGCAGGACGGCGTCCGCCGCCAGGTCGCCCACCAGGATCCGCAGCGGCGGCTCGTCCGCGTCGACCACGGCGAGGACCACGCGGGCGACGTCCGCCGGGGACGACGAGCCGGGCGGATGCCACGCGGACGCCCGGAGCGCGTCGTACGCGGGCAGCGGCTCGGCCCGCACCGCGGACTCGCCACGCCAGGCGGTGTCCACCGGCCCGGGCTCGACGAGCGTGACCCGGATCCCGAACCCGCCCACCTCCTGGGCGAGCGCCTCGGACAGCCCCTCCAGCGCCCACTTCGACGCGCTGTAGCCCCCGAGCCCCGGCCAGGCCGCGACGCCGCTGGAGCTGGACACCTGCACCACGTGCCCGGACCCCTGGGCGCGCAGCACCGGGAGCGCTGCCTGGGTCACGTGCAGCACGCCGAAGAGGTTGACCTCGAGCTGTTCGCGAAGCTGTTCGGGCGTGATCTCCTCGACGTACCCGAACAGGCCGTGGCCCGCGTTGTTCACGACGACGTCGATGCGGCCGAGCCGTTCGGCGGCCGCCCGCACCGCGGCCGTCACCTGGGCCGGGTCGGTCACGTCCAGCCGCAGCGGCACGACGGCGTCCCCGTGTTCCGCCACCAGGTCGTCCAGCGCCGCGACGTCGCGCGCGGTCGCGGCCACCCGGTCCCCGCGCCCCAGAGCCGCCGTGACGATGGCGCGGCCGAGTCCGCGGCTCGCACCCGTCACGAACCAGGCCCGGCTCACCGAACGTCCGGAGAGCCCGGGGGGTGCCGCGTCCATACGCGCACTTTCAGCCGTCATGGGCGACATCGTGCCAGGTGGGCGCCGTGTCGGCACTCGCCTTTGGTATTAGGCTCTCGTCATGCCAGCGGACGACGACGCCACCCGGCCCCTGACCCGGCGCGAACGGCTCCGGCGGCAGACCGTCGACGAGATCGTCGAGGCGGCACTGGGCCTCGTCGACGACGGCGGTGCGCACGGTCTGTCGCTCGCGTCGGTCGGCAAGGCGGTGGGCATGACGCCGCCCGCGCTCTACCACTACTTCGCATCCCGCGAGGCGCTGCTCGACGCACTGGTCCTGGCCGGGTACGCCGACCTGGGCACCGCCGTCGAGACCGCGGTACGCCAGGCGCAGGACCGGTCCCCCGCGGACCGGCTCGCCGCCATCACGGGCGCCTGGCGCCGCTGGGCCCTGGGCCATCCGCGCCGGTACTCGATGCTCTTCACCGGCAGCCGGCGCCAGGCGGTGGACCCCCTGGAGAGCGTCGGCGCGATCAGCCAGAGCATGCTCGCCCTGGTCACGACCATCCAGGAGGTCGCAGCCGGCACGGGGACGGGCGGGGCCGCCTCCCCCGGTGCGGCCACGCCGGCCGTCACCGCCGATGCGGGCGCCGACGCGGCCGTCGACGCGGGCGCCGACGCCGGCAGCGCAGCCGGGGAATCGGCGCTCGACCAGGACCTGGCCCGCTGGGGCAGGTCGCTCGGCTTTCCGGCGGAGGCGACCCCGGCGCTCCGGCTGGCCCTGTCCACCTGGTACCGCGTGCACGGGTTGGTGTCCCTGGAGATCGTCGGCGCGTTCGGCACCATGGGGCTCGACGGCGAGCGCCTGCTGGCCGCCGAGCTGGAGGGCTTGGTCCGCGAGGCCGCACGCGCCTGACCTCGATCGAGCGCCGGCCGGCCAGCGCCCCGCGGCATGGTGAGCCTGGTGCTGGGCGCCGGGATGCCGGGCGCCGATCAACCCCGGCGGGAAGGCGGACCCTGCCACAAGAGCGTCCCGGTAGGTAGGTCGACCCGGTGGGAAGGTCGACCCGGTGGGAAGGTGCCAGGTTTCCTGATCTGCGTTCGCCGCAGCCCTGCCAAGTTCAGCCAGGCTGAACAATTCAGCCCAGCCCGCAGACTCGGGTCCCAGCCGAACGCGGTTCAGCCCAGCCGGCACCTACCAATCGGGTAGACCTTGCCGGCCGAGGCCGCGCGTCGGACCGTCGCGTCGCCAGGCACCCCGTCGTCAGTCCACGGCATCGTCAGTCCACGGCGTCGTCAGTCCACGGCGTCGTCGCACCCTCACACCGCCAGGTCGCCAACCGCCGCAGCGCCGAACGTCCAACGTGACAGTCCGGGGCCGAGCGTCCATGGCCGACCGATACACGTCAGTCGCGGTCAAGCAGCGCTTCCGCCACGGCGACCGAGGCGGCCGCCAGGGCGGTGGCACCGTCCTCGATGTCCCACAGCGAGTTCTGCAGCAGCCGACCCAGCGTCCAGCCCGTCGCCCGGCCCCGGTCGAGCCCGAGCACCTCGGTGAGCAGGTCGAAGCGTCGCCGAACCACGCGTCGGGGGTCGCCGCTCGCGACGACGACGTCGGCCCAACGGCTGTCGAGGGCCGGCCACAGGTCGAAGCCGGGATCCCCGGCGAGCGGCTCCGGGTCGATCGCGAGCCACGGTTCGCGCTCGCCCGCGAGCACGTTGCCGTAGTGCAGGTCCCAGTGCAGCATCCGGTCGCCGGGCTCGTCGACCAGCTCGGACACGACCGCGGCCCAGCCCAGCAGCACCTGTTGGTCCACCGGGTCGGCGAGGGTCGTCACGGCTCGGGGAACCTGTTCGAGCATCGCGGCGGCGATGTCACCAAGGCTTCTCAGCGTGGGCGGCGCCGGGACGGCGACCAACCGCGCGTGGAGCTCGGCGAGGGCCTGGATCGCGGCGTCGTCGTCCTCGAGCGAGGCGAGGGTGCGCGCGCCGTCGAGCCGCTCCAGGAGCATGGTGGCACTGCCGGGGTCGTGGTCGAGCAGCCGCACGACGCCGTCTCCGTCCCAGGTCCGGAGCCCGATGAGCGCTGCCTCGGTCTCGGCGCGGCGCAGCTGCAGCTTGAGGACCGCACGCGAGCCGTCCCGTCCCAGCACCGGCAGCACCAGCGAGGCCTCTCCGGCAGCCGCCGCACCGTCCCGGACGAGCTCCCACCGGTCGAGCAGGTCGGCGACCAGGGCCGGCACCCCGGCGAGCCAGGCGCGTCCCTCGTCGCCGAAGCTTCTGGCATACGAGGTGGCCAGGACCTGCGGGATCTCGACCGGCTGCGGTGTGCTCACGGTGCGAGCGTAGTCAGGGCGGCGGTCCGGCGTACGCCAACCTCGGGGCACGTGCCGGCCGGGTGCACGTCGCCACGTGCTCACGGCACGAGAACGACCTTGCCGCCCGCGTGGCCGCCGTCCACCAGGGCCTGTGCTCGCGCCGCCTCGGCGTAGGGCAGCACCTTCGCGACCGGCACGGAGAGCTCGCCGCGGGCGACCGACCCCATGACCTCCGCGAGAGTCTCCGCCGAGTGCTCCGACCGCTCCGAGAACTCGACGCCCAGCGCGTGGGCCGCCGGGTCGGCGAGGGTCAGCACCCGGTCGGTGCCGCCCCGCAGCTCGATGCTGTCGGGCAGGACGCCGCTGCCCGCCGTGTCGAGCACCGCGTCGACGGCGGGTGCGAGCGCGCGGACGCGGTCGACGAGCCCGGGACCGTACGTGGTGGGGGTGGCGCCGTACGCCGCGACGCGGTCCTGGTTGGCCGGCGACGCCGTGCCGATCACGCGCACGCCCGCCGCGACCGCGAGCTGCGTCGCCAGCCCGCCGACGCCGCCGCTCGCACCGTGCACCAGCAGCGTCTCACCCGGCACGAGGTCGAGGATCCGCAGCGCACGCCGGGAGGTCTCGGCGACAACGGGGACCGCTGCCGCCTGGGCGGCGTCCAGCCCGTCGGGCACCGGCGCCCAGACGCGCAGGACCGCGAGCTCCGCGGTGCCCCGACCGGCCGGACCGGCGACCCGGTCCCCGACGGCGACCCCGGCGACGTCGGCCCCCACCTGGTCGACGATGCCCGCCACCTCGACGCCGGGGACCGCCGGGAGCCGTGTCCGGAACGCCGCCTCCATGGCGCCCGACCGCACCTTCCCGTCGAACGTGTTGACGCCGACGGCCTCGACCCGGACACGGACCTGGCCTGGACCGGCCTCCGGTGCCGGCACCTCCCCCAGGTGCAGGACCTCGGGGCCGCCGAACTCGTCAAAGACCACTGCGCGCACCACGTTCTCCTTCGTCTTCGGCCGGCTTCCGCACCGGGCGGCACCGGGCACCGACCTCGCTGTTCCGGACAGGCAACCCCGGCGACGGACTCCACTATTCCACCGGAGGACGCCCCTGCGACCGCCTCCGCACCGAGTCCTACGATGGAGCGCATGGCACCTGCCCCGGACAGTGAGCCGAGCGCTCAGCCGAGCGCCGGGTCGAACGCTGAGCCGAACGCTGCAGCCGCCAGCCCGCTCAGCCTCGCGATCTTCTCGCTCGCGCGGGCGCACCGGGCGCTCGCCGCGGACCTGCTGCGCCCCCTCGGTCTCCGTCCGGGCCAGGAGCTGCTGCTCATGTTCCTCTGGGAGCACGGACCCCAACGACAGACGGACCTCGCCGAGCACGTCGCGACGGACTCCGCGTCGATGACGCGGACCGTCCAGCGGCTGGAGCGGGCGGGGTTCGTGCGCCGTCGTCCCGGACCCGACGACCGGCGCGTCACCCTCGTGGAGCCGACCCCCGCGAGCCTGGCCCTGAGGCCGCGCGTCGCCGAGATCTGGGCCCGGCTGGAACGGGCGACGGCGGGCGACCTCGACCCGGAGCGCCGCGAGGAGGCGGCGTCGCTCCTGCGGGCGCTGGAGCAGAACGTGGGCAGCACCGCCGTGACGGTCAGGTCGCCGTCGTCCCGGGAGCGGGCCGCGCGGCCCACGCCTCGGACACGGGCGCCATCAGCTCCGGGTCGGAGGCCGGCTCGGGCGGTGTCGAACCCTCCGCCGCAGGCCCGGGGACGGTGAGCGTCGCGATCGCGGTGGTGATCGGGATGGCGAGCACCAGCCCGATCGACCCGACGAGCGTGCGCACGACCTCCTCGGCGATCTCGCCCGAGGTCAGCGCGGTGGTCGGCGACTGGTCGACGAGCCAGACCATCATCAGCAGCGGCAGCGCGGCCCCGACGTAGGCGAACGCGATGGTATAGACGGTCGACGCGATGTGGTCACGGCCGATCCGCATGGCGCTGGTGAACAGCTCGGAACGCGACGCCGCGGGCGCGACGGCCCGCAGCTCCCACACCGCGGACGCCTGGGTGATCGTCACGTCGTTCAGCACGCCCATCCCGGCCAGGACGATGCCGCACAGCGCGATCCCGCGCAGGTCGGCGCCCGGTGCGCTGGACGGCAGGAACGCCGACATCTCGTCGTTCGTCCCGGTGATCTGCGCGGCTCCCGACGCCCAGGCGGCGAGGCCGGCCGTCAGCGCGAGGCCGACGAGCGTGCCGAGCAGCGCCGTCGAGGTGCGGGCCGACAGGCCGTGCGCCAGGTACAGCGTCACGAACATCACCAGCGACGACGTCACCAGCGCCACGCCGATGGCGGACTCCCCCGCCAGCAGCGCCGGCATGGTGAAGCCCAGGAGCACCGCGAAGGCGAGGCCCAGCCCTGCCATGGCGGCCAGCCCGCGCCAGCGCGCGACCAGCAGCACGACAAGGGCATAGACGATCGCGAGCAGCGCGATCGGCAGCTCGCGCTGGAAGTCCAGGAACACCAGCGGGTCGACGCCGGGCTGCGCGACCCGGGAGATGTCGACGGCGGTGATCCGGTCGCCCTCGGCGAGCGGGACCGACGGGCCGGGCGACTGCATCCGGGACGACCCGCCGCCGGGGAGCTCGACCGGGATGCTCCCCGTCGTGGGGTCGGCGGGCCCGGTGACGGTGACCTCCACGATCGAGGTGCCCTCGGCCCTGGCGGGCACGCGGTCGGGCACGTCCCCGGGGTTCGGCCACAGCAGCCACAGCCCGGCCAGGGTCACCAGTAGGGCGGAGACAAGGGTCACGACCAGCAGGAACGTCGTGCGTGGCGCGGCTGGGCCGGCCGCACCGTGCGAGTGAGCGTGCGCCATGCGCACATCCTGACCCAAGGCCGCGCCGTGGGCGCGGTGAGCGGGACGGACCGGGGTCAGGCGGTCGGCAGCCGGAGCGCGTCGACGAGCGCGGCCGCCGCGCCGTCCTCGTCCACCGTGCCCGTGATCCGGCCCGCGACGGCGCGGACCGTCGCCGGCGCATGCCCCATGGCGATCGACACGGCCGCCCACCGAAGCATTTCGAGATCGTTTTCGCCGTCGCCGAGGGCGACCGTACGGGACGGCGCGACCCCCAGCTCGACGCGGATGCGCTCGAGCGCCGTCGCCTTGGTGACTTCGGGAGCGGTGACGTCCACCCAGTCCACGCGGGCGGCGACCGCGGTGACGCCCGACTCTCGCAGCGCCGGCGCGAGCCGCAGCGCCCACTGCCCGTACACCACGACCCGCGGCGTCGGGCGCGCCCAGATCTCCTCCAGCGTGCCGAGCACCTCCTGGTGCCCGTTGAGCAGACGGTCGGGGAACCGCCTGGTCACACGGTACCCGGTGCCGACCACCTCGGCGGCGAGCCGCAGGTCGGGCCGGGTCCTGGCGACGAGCCGGCACACGGGACCGGCGTCCAGGGGGGTCGTCTCGACGACGGAGTACCCGTCCGGCCGCAGCCGCGCGGTCACCGCGCCGTTCGCCGCGACCACCCAGCCGTCGCTGATCCCGAGCTGACGGGCCGCCTGCACGGCACCCGACAGCGACCGGCCGGTGGCGACCACGAGATGGTGGCCGGCGGCGCGGACCGCGGCTATCGCATCGAGCACCGCGCCGGTCGGCCGCCGCCCGGCACGCACGAGCGTGCCCTCGACGTCGCAGGCGACGAGAGCCGGTGTGGACGTGGGCACGTCCGAGAGTGCTGCGGCCCTTGAGGTGGTCGCGGTCACGATATTCCCCTGGTGATAGGTGGTGGGAACATCATGGCCCATACTGGGACATTTTGGGAACTCGCATCTCACGGGTCGGAGACCCGATCACGCAGGTCAGCCCGCCTGTCGACGCTCGGTCACCGCTCCCGGACGGCGATCCCCGGATACTTCAGGACCAGGCCGGACGCATCGTAGGTGAGCACGCACTCGAAGTCGAAGGTCGACGACACGTAGTCGAACCTGATCGCCGCCGGGGTCCTGCTCCGGAGCCGGTACTCCTGCTCGAGCCGCTCGACCCCCAGGTCGCCCGCCCGGACGAACACCGCAGGCACCTCGTTAGGCTCCCCCGGCGCGGGATCCAGCCGGTGGACCGGCAGCGTGTTCGTCACCGCCGACGACTCGAGGTCCACGTCGACGCAGCCGTCGAGATCGCGACGCGGAACACCGTCGACGAGCCACCGGGAGTCGTCACCCCGCCCCGTCCGGTCGAGCGTGGTCCGGACGGTTCCGACCGCCGACACCGCCCGCACCTCGGCCCGGCGGGTGCACCACTGCGGGTCGACCTCTATCCGGTATCCGACGGACCACGCCTGCGGCCCCTCGACGGCGGTGGTGTGCCCGCGGAGCACGTACCCGTCCGCCGCCGGCTCCGCGAAGAGCACCTCGAAGCCTGCCCGGACCCCGCTGTGGGTCCAGGCGGACACGTCGGGCAACGGATCCAGCCGCACGGTCCGAACTCTAGCGATCCTGTCCGCGCGCGGGCACCATCCGGCGCAGCACGGGCTCGGCGGCCGCCGCGACGTCCGGCCCGGAGATCGCGCCGGAGAGCCACAGGCTCGCGAAGCCGTGCGCGACGGACCAGGCGGCACGGGAGGTGTCGGCGTCGGGTGCCAGGCTCGCGAGCGCCGCCGCGGACGCCTGCTCGGCCGCGCGCAGGCCGGCGTCGTCGGCGTGCAGGAGGCTGCGGTCGAACATGACGGCGAAGTGCCCGGGGTGGTCGACGGCGAACCGCACGTAGGCGATGCCTGCCGCGAGCAGGTCGTCGCCGGCCTCCGCGAGGGCGTTCGCGAGCAGGGTGTACCCCTCGGTGGCGACCGCGGTGAGCACGCCGGCCTTGTCGCCGAAGTGGTGGGCAGGGGCCGCGTGGGACACGCCGGCGATCCTGGCCAGCTCGCGCAGGCTGAGCCCGGCCGGCCCGCGTTCGGCGACGGCTGTCGCGGCCGCCGCGGTCATCGCCCGCCGCAGGTCTCCGTGGTGGTAGCTCATACCGCTCCCGATCCTCGACTCATCTTTCCATTGACAAGATATCAGTGCGAGTGGTGGAGTGACGCTCGAACTTGTCGCCGTCAAGATTGGACCGTCATGCCCGTCCCGCTTCCCGTCCTCCTGCTCGGCGTCACGGCCGTGGCGCGCCTGCTCGGGCTCGTCGCGGTACCTGCCCTCGACTCCTGGCACGACGCCGCCCGCGTCGGCGCAGCGGCCGTCTATCTCCTGGCGGCGTCCGGCAGGCTGATCCCCCGGGTCCGCCAGGACCTCGAACGCATGGTGCCGCCCGGCCTCCCCCGCCCCGACCTGCTCGTCGCCGGCACCGGGGTCCTCGAGCTGGCCGGAGCGGCGGGCCTGCTCGTGCCAGCGACGGCGCCTGCTGCGGCGATCTGCCTCGGGCTCCTCACGCTCGCCATGACCCCGGCCAACATCTCCGCGGCCCGCCGGGGCCTCCTGCTCGGCGGCAAGCCCGCCACCCCGGTCGGGCGGCGCCTGGCCGAGCAGGCCCTCTACCTGGCGGCGCTCGCCGCCGTCGTCTGGCTGCCTCTCTGACGGTCACCTCGGGCGCTTCAGCCGGTGCGTTGCTGGCGGGTCCAGCCCGACCAGCCGCGCTCCTCCAGGAGCTGTTCCAGACGGCGGCCGGCGGGGAAGGCGTCGAGGGCGAGCGAGTCGAAGAGGTCGACGAGCCCCGCCTCCATCTCGCCCGCCGAGCCGTCGGTCCAGGCCGCGTGCTCGTCGAGCATCGCGGCCACCTGGTCGGCCAGGGCGGGCAGCCGTCGGTCGCCGGGTGCCCAGTCGACCGCCGCGCTGAGCCGCCGCAGGGTCTCGACGAACTGCTCGTCGTCGAGCAGCCTGCCCTTCAGCTCCATCGCCCCGGCGACCTGCTCCGGCGACAGCACCGCCAGCGTGAGGATCCAGCTGTCGCGCTCTATCTCGACCACGCGTTCGGGGAGGCCGAGCTCGCGCCACCGGTCCAGGTACGCCGCACCCTCGGGCGGCAGCGCCAGGCTGTCGCCCGCGGCGAGCCTGGCGATCCGTTCCCTGTGCCGTTCCCGCTCGTCGATCTCCGCGCGGAGCCGCGCGTCGATCTCGGCGACGGCGGCCGCGAACTCCTCGGCGTCGGCCCGCAGCAGCTCCCGGACCCTCGCGAGCGGCACACCGGCTTCCGCCAGCACCCTGATCCGGATGAGGTCCACCACGGCCTGGGCGTCGTACCGCCGGTAACCCGAGCGGTCGCGCCCGGGCTCCGGCAGCAGGCCCTTGGCGTGGTAGTGCCGGACGGCGCGCGTGGTCACCCCCGCGTACGACGCGAGCTGGCTGATCGTCAGCATGCGGCCAGTCTCCTCCTGCTGCCTGCGGTCGTCATGTACGCAGGGTGCAAGGTTGCCGCAGGGGCAGGGTCAAGCCCCGTTCCCGTCGTGGGACTCAGTCGGCGTAGTCCCCGCCCGGCACGTCGAAGACCTCCTCGAGGGTCGTGACGCCGGTGGCCCGCATGTGCGCCGCCAGCTCCCGGCCGACCCAGCGCAGGTGCCAGGGTTCGGGGGCGTAGCCGGTGACCGAGCTGTTCTGGCGCGTGTACCGCACGAGCATGCCGAACTCGGCGGCGTGCTCGGCGACCCAGCGGCCCTCCACGGTCTCGCCGAAGCAGGCCTCGAAGTCGCACTCCGGCCGGGTGGTGCCGCCGACGTCCACCCCGAGACCCGTCTGGTGCTCGCTGTACCCCGGACGGGCCGAGACGGCGTCCGCCTGCTCGGCGCCGAGCTGCGCCACCCACCCCTCGTAGACCGCCACCTGCTTGGGATAGCCCCGGTAGGCGCTGCGCAGGGTGAGGCGCACACCGTCGGCGTCGGCGGCGTCGAGCAGCGCGGCGACGTCCCGGGCGGCATCCGTCCGGACGAGGTAGCCGCGCACGACGGTGAGGTCGGGCTCGTAGTCGATCGGGTCGAGCGGCCTGCGCTTGTTGACGACCACCCAGGGGCTCGCGGGATCGCTGGTCGAGTGCTCCGTCAGGTCGAGGCCGGTCGCGGGTGGCGGGGCCGGGTCGTCGACGGGGCCCTCAGCGGGGGCCGGTACCGGGCTCGGCTCCGTCCGCGGCGCCTGGTCTCGTTCCGGCCTCGCCGACTCGTCCGCCGGCTCGTCCGCGCGGTCCTGCTCCGCCGGGCCGGACCCGGTGGCCTGCGACCCGGCCCCGCTCGTGCCGCCTCCCTCGCCGCCGAGGTTCGGGGCTGCGCAGCCGGCGAGGAGCAGGCTCGCCGCGAGGACGACGGACGCGGCGCCCGCCGGGCGGAACCGGGTGCGGGTGCGGCTGAAGGAGACGGTCACATCAGCGTTGGTGTGCACGGTCCGGACCACGATGACAGCGGCGGACTGTGACGTGGACAACATCCGTGCGGTGTCATGAGGACGCTCCTGCCGGACACACTGAGTCAGAAGTACTGAGTCGGAAGCACGTCTCTTCTCTCTTCGTCTCCGGAGTCCACCCTGGCCACGAACACCGAGCCACAGCGCCTCGAACCGGGCAGGCATGCGCCTGCCCACCTCACGCCTGCCCGCCTCACGCCCGCGGTGACGGAGTCGCTGTTCGTGGCGCACGCGAGCGCCGTGTACCGGTACGCGCGCTCGCGGCTGCCTGCCGCGGAGGCGGAGGACGCGGTGGCCGAGGTCTTCGCCGTCGCGTGGCGCAAGGGCGAGGTGCCGGACAACCCGCGCGCCTGGCTCCTCGGGGTGGCCCGCCGGGTGATGGCGAACCAGGTCCGCGCCCGGCAGCGGCGCGACGCGCTGGTCGAGCGGGTGCGCACGCACCCGCTCCCGGCCGGCCAGGACGGCGTGCGGCTCGTCGGCGAGCTGGACGAACTGCGCCGGGCACTGGCCCTGCTGCGCCCCGCGGACCGCGAGGTGATCGCCCTGCTCGCGGCCGCGGAGCTGTCCACGCCCGAGGTCGCCCAGGTCCTCGGCTGCACGACGGCGACGGCGGCCACCCGGGTGCACCGGGCACGGCGCCGGCTGCGTGCGGCCTACGAACAGCTCACCGAGGAAGGTTCCTGACGTGGAAGACGAAGAGCTGACCCGCGCCCGGCGGGCCCTGCGCGGGGTCGACGCGGAGCTCGACCTGGCGCGCGTGTACGCCGAGTCGCGGGCACGCGCGCACGGCATCCCCGAGCGCCTGGACGGCGCCGAGCACCCGCAGGACGACTGGGTGCCGGACGAGCGTGTAGTGGTCCTCCTGCACGACCTCGACACGAGGCCCCGGCGCGGCCGGTCCCGCGCGCACCGTGGGCGGGCGCTGGTGTGGGGCGTCACGGCGGCGGCAGCGGCCGCCGTCGTGGTGACCGTGGTGAACCTGCCGGCGCCCGGCGCGCAGCCCGGCTCGTCGCCCGGCTCGTCGCCCGGCACCAGCCTCTCGCCGACGGACCACCCCGAGCCGCGACCGTCGCCAACCCTCGCGCTGACTCCGTCCGAGGTGGTCGACCGCGCCGCGCCCGCGGTGGCCGGCGCGGACTGCGCGGTCAAGACCCGCTCCACCCTCGGCGCGGCGTCGGCGACTCGTTTCGACAGCGCCGCCGCGACGGACACGCGGGCACCGAAGCCGATCCCGCTGAGCACGCAACCGCTGGAGGTGCTGCAGCTCGCGACCGTGGGCGCGGCCCTGGACCTGTCCGGCCTCGAGGGCAGGTACCACCGCCTGGACGACGAGTTCCTGCTGGAGGAGGCGGACGGCAGGACCATGGTCCGGATCCGGTTCACGCCGCCGGGCAAGCAGGTCCTCGGCGGCGAGCTGAGGCGGATCGACGTGGTCGTCGACACGACCACGTGGCTCCCGTACACCGCGGAGACCTGGGCGGAGTCACACGACGGCAAGGACTACCGGGTGCACAGCCAGTTCAGCTGGACGTCGTGCGCGGGCCCCAGCAGCAGCCCGAGCCCCGCGGCCACCGACGACGACCTGGCACCGACCCGGCCGGGCAGCAGCTCCCGCTAGGCTTCCCGGCCGGGCTCTCCCGCCAGGCTTCCCCGCTAGCTTCCCCGCTAGGCTTCCGGGGTGCTCCGCCCCGCGACACCTGACGACCTCGACGACCTGGCCGCCTTCCTGCGCTCGGCCGACCTGACGGTCGCCGCCCTCGCAGAACCGGCCGTGCACCTGTGGCTGGACCGGGACGACGCCGGCGAGGTGCGCACGACCACCGGCTTCGAGCTCGGGTCCAGCGGCGAGCACGCGCTGGTGCGCAGCGTCGCCGTCCGGCCGGACCTGCGGGGCACCGGGGACGGGCTGCGCCTGGCGCGTTTCGCCCTGGACCGGGCCGCCGACGCCGGGGCGCGTCAGGCCTGGCTGTTCTCCCGCCGCTCCGGCGGCTTCTGGCAGAAGCTCGGCTTCACGGCGACGACCACCGACGACCTCGCCGCCGCGCTGCCCGACGCCCACCAGGTGCGCCTGTTCCGCTCGACCGGCCAGCTGGACCGCGAGGTGGCGTGGCACCGGCCGCTGCCCCTGCGTGCCGAGTCCGGCGCGGGGCCCGCCTCCGCACACCGCACGGTCGGATAGAGTCGGCACATGAGGTCTCCAGAAGCATCCAGGTTCGGGCTGCCGGTACTCCGGTAGCCCGAGATGCCCCTGTAGAGACCGCCGAGCCACCGCTCGGCCGCTCACCCGCGCATCCGAAGGGCCCGTAGTGCCGTCCAGGCCTACCCGTTCCCCCTTCCTTCGGAGGCATCCATGCCTGTCCTGCTCTACGTGCTCGCCGTCGCGGTCTTCGCGCAAGGCACGTCGGAATTCGTCCTCGCCGGGCTCGTACCCGGCATCTCCGCCGACCTCGGCATCACCATCGCCCAGGCCGGCTACCTGACCTCCGGCTTCGCGGTCGGGATGGTCGTCGGCGCACCGCTGACGGCGGCGCTCGGCCGCCGCCTGCCGCCCCGGTGGACCCTGACCGGCTGCCTGCTGGTCTTCGTCGCGGCCCACGCGGCGGGCGCGCTCACCGACCAGCTCGCCGTGCTGCTGGTCAGCCGGTTCGTGGCCGCCCTGGCCAACGCCGGGTTCCTCGCCGTCGCGCTCTCGACCGTGACCGCGGTCGTCCCGGCCGCCAAGCAGGCCAGGGCGCTCGCCACGATCCTCGGCGGCACGACGCTCGCCCTGATCGCCGGGGTCCCGGCCGGCGCCGTCCTCGGTGAGATCTGGGGCTGGCGGTCGGCCCTGTGGGCCATCGCCGGGATCTCGGCGCTCGCGCTGGCCGCCGTCGCCGTGCTGACGCCAGGGCGGCCCGGTCCGCACGTACCGCACGCCCGGGTGGACCTCCGGGCCGAGCTCGGCACGCTTCGCTCCGGCGACCTGCTGCGCTACCTCGCGCTCGGGGTCCTGGTGAACGGCGCGACGTTCTGCGCGTTCACCTATCTGGCGCCGCTCGTCACGGACGGCGCCGGGCTCGGCTCGTCGCTGGTACCGGTGGTGCTCGCGCTGTTCGGGCTGGGGGCCTTCGCCGGCGTCTCGGCGGCCGGGCGCCTGGCCGGCCCGCACGGCCACCTGGTGCTCGGGATCGGCGTCCCGGTCCTCGTCGCGGGCTGGATCCTGTGGGCCGTCCTGGCGGGCAGCCCGTCGGCGGTGTGGGTGCTCGCGCCGGTGCTCGGCGCGCTCTCGTTCGCCGTCGGCGGCACGCTGATCGCCCGCGGCATGGCGGCCGCCCACGGCGCCCCGACCATGGGCGGGGCGTACTCGACGGTCGCGCTCAACCTGGGCGCCCTGGTGGGACCGGTGCTCGGGGGCCTGGCGATCGGGCCGCTGGGCCTCGTGGGCCCGCTCATGGTCAGCGCGACGCTGGCGGGCGCCGCCGCCGTCGTGCTCTGGTTCGCGACGAGCCGACGTCGGGTCACCGCTCCCCCGAGCTGACCTGGCACTCCCCGGCCGACCGGGTAGCCGTGCTTGGCACACTTTTATGACCATGCACCTGCTGCCGGACGACGTCCGATCCTGGCAGCAGGTGCATGGTCGTTCGGCGGACGGCGACGCCGTTGCCGTCAGAGGCTCCCCCACTCGGTGGCAGCCTGGGCCAGCCGCGCGTGAGCGGCGGCGAGGGCCGGGCCGGGCGGCGTGCCCCGCCGCACCGCCAGGTAGATCGTGTTCAGCGGCGGCGCCACCGGATGGTGGAGCTGCACGACCTGGCCGCTCTCCAGCGCCTGCGCGACGAGGTACCGCGGCAGCACCGAGACGCCGGCCCCGGCGGTCACCGCCGCCAGCACCGCGCGCAGGTCCGGGACCACGAGGGACGTCGTGTTGGGCGGCCTGCGGCCGAACTCGCTGCGCCAGTAGCGGCGCACGATCGGGAGCTCCTCCGCGTAGGCGACCAGCGGCAGGTGCGACAGCGCGACGACCGGGTCGGCGGCGAGCCGCACGGGGTCGACCGTGTGGGCCAGCGACGCCGGGCCCACGAGCAGGAACTCCTCGTCGACCAGCGGCGTCGCCACGACGGCGTCCTGCCGGGGGCGTACCGACGCCACGACCAGGTCGAGGTGGCCGGCGGCCAGCGCGGCCAGCAGCTCGTCCCCGAGGCCGAGCGCGACCCGGACCTGCAGGCCCTGGGCGACCAGGGGCGCGAGGGCGGGCAGCGCCCGAACGGTCATCATCTCGGCCGCGCCGCCGATCCGGACGAGCCCCCGGACCGCCGGGGTCGCGTCCCCAGGGCCCAGCGCGGCCCGGAGCTCGTCCACGTGCAGTCCGACCTGGGCGGCCAGCGCAACGGCCCGCTCGGTGGGCTCGGCGCCCTTGCGCGACCGCACGAACAGCCGCGCCCCGAGCTGTTCCTCGAGCCGCGCGAGCTGCCCCGTGACGGCGGGCTGGCTCACGCCCAGGCGCTCCGCCGCGGCGGACAGTGAGCCGGTGCGGTAGACCTCCAGGAACGTCGCGAGGAGGTCGAGTCCCGGCACCCGCGTCACCATCCGTCCCCCGAAGTTGCGGCCCAGCCTTGCCTGGTGCTCAGGCTAACCGTGCCGGCCCGACGGCGGGTGTCAGCGTCCGGCGAGCGCCTCGAGCACCGCCTCGGCTGTCGCGGTGCTGGACCGGGGGTTCTGCCCGGTGATGAGGTTGCCGTCCTGGACCACTGTGCTGCTCCAGGGCGCGCCGGTCCTGACGACGGCGCCCCGTTCGCGCAGCTCGGTCTCCACGAGGAACGGCGCGCCGTCCCCGAGGCCGCCCTGGCGCTCCTCCTCGTCCGTGAAGGAGGTGAGCTCGCGTCCCGCATAGGCGAAGGCGCCGTCCGGGGTCTCGGCGCTCAGCAGCGCGGCGGCGCCGTGGCAGAGCGCGGCCACCGTCGTCCGCCGCGTGTTCGCGGCGACCAGCAGCCGGCCGAGGTCGGCGTCGGACACGAGGTCGGCCATGGGGGCATGGCCACCGGGGATGTAGATGGCGTCGTAGTCGTCGACGCGGACGTCGGCCAGCGCGAGCGGGTGGGCGAGCTGGTCCGCGATGGAGTCCAGGTAGGCGCGGAACTCCGCGGCGTCGGCGGCGGCCACGCCACCTCGTTCGTCCAGGCTGATCTCGTCGACGGTTGGCCGCACGCCGCCGGGCGTCGCGAGGTCGACCGTGGCACCGGCGGCGGTCAGCGTGCGGTGCGACGCGGCGACCTCCTCGGCCCAGTAGCCGGTGGGGTGCGCGGTCCCGTCGGCCAGGCGCAGGCTGTTCGCGGCGGACAGGACCATCAGGATCTTCGGCATCGTGGTTGCGACCTTCTCTGTGCGGGGATGCTGTGTGGGGAGAACGCCAGCATCCATCACCGAATGCCGAGCCGGCCGGGCACTGCCATAACTCTGCTTATGGCACCGACTTGACCATGCACCTGCTGCCAGATCGGGGCCTCGCCTGGCAGCAACCGCATGGTCGTCGGGCGACCCGCAGATCGACCGCGCCGCTTGGCCCACTTTTCGGCCGCTCACCAGCCACGACGCGATCGTCTTGAGGGGTGGACGCTTTTCCGCTCACATCGCGGTCATGCTTACGATCCAGGTCAATCATCCAGAGCGGTCGAGAGTCCTGGCTCAACGACACCGCAGCAACCTGCCTCCGGAGCGCCAATTCCGGGCAAGGTGCTAACGCCAGGTCCGATGGAGCTGATACGCATGGCAGTCGAGTTCACGCACCTTCCCCCCGCCACGATCCTGGGCTACCCGCGCATCGGCCGACGGCGCGAGCTCAAGCGCGCTGTCGAGTCGTTCTGGGCCGGGCGCACCACGGCCGACGAGCTGGAGGCCACAGCCCGTGACCTGCGGCTGACCACGGCCCGGCATCTCGCCGGGCTGGGCCTGGACGGCACGGCCGCCGTCCCCGGCTCGTTCTCGTTCTACGACCAGGTGCTCGACGTCGTCGCCCTGCTGGGCGCGGTGCCCGAGCGGTTCCGGGACCTGGTCCCGGCAGGCTCGACCGACGAGAGCGCCGGCGCTCTCTCCCTGGAGGGCTACTTCACGCTGGCCCGCGGCGAGGGCGACAAGCCGCCGCTCGAGATGACCAAGTGGTTCGACACGAACTACCACTACCTCGTCCCGGAGATCGGGCCGGACACCCCGATCGGGTTCGTGGACGACCGCGTCGTGCGCCAGTTCACGGAGCTCGCCCGGCCCGCCGACGACGGCCAGGCAGTCGTGACCCGCCCCGTCCTGGTGGGCCCGGTGACGTTCCTGCTGCTCAGCAAGGCAGCCGACAAGGCACCCGAGGGCTTCCGCCCGCTGGACCGGCTCGACGACGTCGTCGCCGCCTACGCCGACGTGCTGCGCGCCCTGGCCGCCGCGGGCGCGCCCTGGGTACAGCTCGACGAGCCCGCCCTGGTCACGGACCTGCTGGACGTCCCGTTCTCCGAGGTGGCCGACGCCGTGCGCCGGGCCTACACGCGGCTCGCCACCGACCTCTCCCCCACCGCCTCCGACGCGGCCGGCGCGGACGGCCCGGCCGAGCGTCCCGCGATCCTGGTCACGGCGCCGTACGGCGACCTGCGCAGCGAGGCCGGCGACGGGCTCGCGCTGCTGGCGGGCACGGACGTCGAGGCGATCGCCGTCGACCTCGTCAAGGGCGCCGTCCCGACCGGCCCCGTCCCGGGCCTGGCGACCAAGACCCTGGTGGCCGGCGTCATCGACGGGCACAACATCTGGCGCGCCGACCTCGACGCCCGCCTGACCACGCTCGAAGGCCTGACCGCGCCGGGCACGGGGCTCGGGGCCGGGGCGGTCGCCGTCGGCACCTCGACCTCTCTGCTGCACGTGCCGCACGACGTCGCCGACGAGCCGCGCCTCGACGCGGGCCTGAAGTCATGGCTCGCGTTCGCCGACCAGAAGGTCGCCGAGGTCGTCACGCTGGCGGCCGGCCTGACCGCCGGCCGGCCGGCGGTCGCCGACGCGCTCGCCGAGTCGACGGCGGCCGTACGGTCCCGCGCCCAGGCGCCCGGCGTCGTCGTACCGGAGGTGCGGGAGCGGACCGCTGCGCTGACCGCCGCCGACGTCGAACGCGCGCCGTACGCCGAGCGGGCCGCGGCCCAGCAGGCGAGGCTCGACCTGCCGCCGCTGCCGACCACCACCATCGGCTCGTTCCCGCAGACGGCGGAGATCCGCAGGACCCGGGCGGCCTGGGTGCGCGGTGAGCTGTCCGACGCCGAGTACACGGCCGCCATGCGCGCCGAGATCGCGAGCACCGTCGCCCTCCAGGAGGAGCTGGGCCTGGACGTGCTGGTGCACGGCGAGCCCGAGCGCAACGACATGGTGCAGTACTTCGCGGAGCAGCTCGACGGCTTCGTGACGACGGTGCACGGCTGGGTGCAGTCGTACGGGTCGCGCTGCGTGCGCCCGCCGATCCTGTGGGGCGACGTGTCCCGGCCCGCGCCGCTGACCGTGGAGTGGACCGCGTACGCGGCGTCGCTCACCGACAAGCCGGTCAAGGGCATGCTCACGGGCCCGGTCACCATCCTGGCGTGGTCGTTCGTCCGCGACGACCTGCCGCTGGGCGACACGGCCGACCAGGTCGCCCTGGCCCTCCGCGACGAGGTGACGGACCTGGAGGAGGCGGGCATCGGCGTCGTGCAGGTGGACGAGCCCGCACTGCGCGAGCTGCTGCCGCTGCGCAAGGCCGACCACCCCGGCTACCTCGACTGGTCGGTGCGCTCGTTCCGGCTCTCGACCGCCGGGGCCGGCACCGCGACCCAGGTGCACACGCACCTGTGCTACTCGGAGTTCGGCCAGGTCATCGGCGCGATCGACGGTCTGGACGCCGACGTGACGTCGGTCGAGGCGGCGCGGTCCCGCATGGAGATCGTGCCCGAGCTGGCCGACGCGGGCTACGGGCGCGGCATCGGGCCGGGCGTCTACGACATCCACAGCCCGCGCGTGCCGTCGGTCGAGGAGGTGACCGAGCTCGTGCGGCTCGCCGCCAAGTCGATCGACCCGCGCCTGGTCTGGGTCAACCCGGACTGCGGCCTCAAGACGCGCGCCTACGCGGAGACCAAGGAGTCGCTCCGCAACCTGGTGCGCGCAACTGAAGAGGTCCGAGCCACCCTCTGACCCCTCGTTGAGTGCTGGATATTCGCCCCGCAACGCCCGTTGGAAGGGCGAATATCCAGCACTCAACGAAGTGGGTGTCAGCCCACTCGCCACTTCTGGGCGGCCGTGCCGTTGCACGTCCAGATCTGCAGCTGCGTGCCGTTCGCGCTGTTGCCGTTCGGGACGTCCACGCACTTGTTCGCGAGGATCGAGACCAGGTCCCCCGCGCCGCTGAGCGTGAACCGCTGGGCCGCGTTGCCGCTGCAGTTGGCGAGCTGGACCGCCGTGCCGTCCGCGGTGTTGGCCCAGGCGACGTCCATGCACTTGCCGCCGGCGCGCAGGGTGCCGTCGGAGTGGAACGTCCAGCGCTGCGCCGCCGTGCCGTTGCAGGTCCAGATCTGCAGGCGCTTGCCGTCGGTGAACTCGGAGTTGGGCACGTCGATGCACTTGCCGCCCACGCCGATCAGGGCCTGCCCGCCGCCGCCCGACGTCGTCGTGAGCTGCAGCCCGTAGGCGCTCAGGATGGGGTTCACCGGCTGGTAGATGAACCGGCCGCCCGACGAGCAGTCGCCGATCCGGCCGGACGTGACGCCCTGCGCCTGGTCGCCCGAGAGCACCGAGCCGCCGGAGTCACCGCCCTCGGCACACGCCGAGCCCGTCGCCATACCGGGGATGTCGCCGTTGCCGTAGTTGATGGTGACGTTCTTCTCCTGGATGACGCCGCAGCGCCAGCCCGTCGTGCGGCCGGAGCGGCACACCGTCGCGCCGATCCCCTGCTCCGCCGAGCCGGCCACCGCCGCCGTCCCGCCCGCGTAGTTGTTGACGCGCGGGGTGGGCGTCCAGTTGCTGTTGGTGGCCACCCACGCCCAGTCGCGGCCCGGGAACACCGACGCGCGGTAGGTGCCGAGCGCCGCGCCGTCGGGCGCGTTGACGGGGTTGCCGGCCGCGCCGCAGTGCCCCGCGGTCACGAACCCGCCCTGCACGGCGAACCCGATCGAGCACAGCGTGACGAACCCGTCTCCCGTCGGCCGGTGGAACTCGTCGCCGCCGCGGATGTCGCGCGCGAGCTCGGGCGCGACCTTCGACCTCTCGATCCGCACGACGCCGTCCGGCAGGTCCGCCTCGGCGATCATCGCCCTGGCCGCCGCGACGTCGGCGGCCTGGACGACCACCTCGTTGGTGGTCGGGTCCGCGTACCAGGCGTGCACCGACGGGCCGGCGCCCACCTCGTCCAGGGACTCCTTCCACGACGTGAGCGCCTCGAGGCTGTGCGGGACGACGACGGCGTCGGCGCCCGCCCGCTCGGCGACCCTGGCGGCCGCGCGGGTGGTGACGGCGACCCGGGGCGCGTCAGCGCCCTCGGGCAGCCAGGTGCCCGCGTAGGCACCACCGAGCCGGGAAGCGAGGTGGGCCTCGACGATCGCGGCCTCGGCGTCGAGCGCGAGCCGGTCCGGGATCTCGGCGCGGGTGAGCCCGAGGTCCCGCACCATCGCGCGGACCTGGGCGTCGGGGAGCTCGGCGCCGGACCGGGCGCCGAGCTGGGTGGTGCCGGACTGGCTCGTGCCTGCCGCCGTCGCCGAGGGCGGCGCTGCCCCCACCGCGGCGGCTCCGGTGAACGTTGTACCGACGACGATCGCGGCAGCCGACAGCGCTATCAGAGAGCGGGAGGCTCTCAAGGATCGTGACATGGTGTGCTCCTCATCAGGCCTGGGGAACCGGGTGCCTGGGAGCGTATTGACGCCGCGTCACCACCAGAACGGGTGGGACGGCGTCGTGTGGAAAGTACCTATCACCCCTTATGTGCCCCAGCGGCGGGCCCGGGGACGGGGGATGACGTCAGCGCGGCGGGCGTTCCCCGCTCCCCCGGGCGACCACCCGGGTCGGCAGCACGACGAGCTCGGCGGGCCGCGCGGGGTCCGCCGACCGTGCGACGGCGAGCTCGGCCGCACGCCGGCCCATCTCCACGGCGTCGTAGGCCACGACGGTGACACCCAGCAGGTCGGCGAGCTCGAAGTCGTCGAAGCCGACGACCGCCACGTCGGAGCCGCCCGGCGCGTCCCGCAGCGCCTGGAGCGTCCCGACGGTCACGCGGTTGTTCGCGGCGAGGACCGCGGTGGGCGGCTCCGGGTCCGCGAACAGCTCCACCACCAGGTCGCGCGCGGCCGCGACGGAGTGGGCGCCCGAGCGGTGCAGCCGCTCGGCGTCGGGCACCCCGGCGTCGCGCATGGTCGCGAGGAACTCGGTGCTGCGCTCCTGGTAGGTCCACAGGTGCGGCTCGTCGCCCACGAAGGCGATGCGGCGGTGCCCCCGGGCGAGCAGGTGCTCGACGGCGGATCGCGTGCCGCCACGGTTGTCGATGACCACCGTGTCGACGTCCATCCCGGCCGCCGGCCGGTCCACGGCCACCACGGTCAGCCCGGCGTCGATCTCGCCCTGCAGCGCCGAGTGGTCGGCGCCGGCCGGCGTCACGATCAGCGCGCCGACGCGCCGTTCGAGCAGCTCGCCGGTCAGCGACCCCTCGCGCGCGGGGTCCTCGTCGGACGACGCGGTCAGCAGCTGCAGCCCGTGCTCCCGCAGCTCCCGCTCGATACCGCTGGCGAGGGCCGAGTAGAACTGGTTGGCGAGGTCGCCGGTGATGAAGCCGACCAGGCGCGAGAAGCCGCCACGCGCGAGGTCCGCGGCCACCGCGTTGCGCCTGAAGCCCAGCGAGGTGGCGGCGTCCTGCACCCGCTCGCGCGTGGCCGCTGCCACGTTGGGCTCGCCGTTGAGCACGCGGGACGCCGTCTTCAGGCTCACCCCTGCGGCCTCGGCCACCACTGCCAGCGTCGGACGACGGATCATGTCAGGCCTCCCGGCGCTTGCGCAGCAGCATGTCGATGATGATCGCCAGCAGCAGCACGGCGCCGGTCACCATGTAGCGGGCCGCCTGGTCGACGTTCATCAGCGTCAGCCCGTTCGCGATGGACTGGATCACGAGCACCCCGAGCACCGCGGACCACGCGCTGCCCCGGCCGCCGAACAGGCTGGTCCCGCCGATCACGGCAGCGGCGATCGCCACGAGATAGGTGTCCGCCCCTCCGGTGCCCTGGTTGGCGGCGCCCAGGCGGCCCGCCGCGAGCACGCCGCCGAGCGCGGCGAGGGTCGAGCAGGCCACGAAGCACAGCACGACGGTGCGCCGCACGGGGACGCCCGCGAGCATCGCCGCCCGCCGGTCACCGCCCACCGCGCGCACGGACCGGCCCCACCGCGTGCGGCGCAGCAGCACGTCGGTGACCACCACCAGCAGCGCGAACAGGAGCACCGACCAGCCGATGCCGCGCGCTGTGCCCGCGTACAGGTAGGCCACTATCGCGGACAGCACAGCGGCCAGGACGAGGGTACGGACGACGATCTGCGGCACGCTCGCGCAGGCGAGGTCCGCCCGCCGGCGCCGGGCGCGGGCGGCGACCTGCAGGGCCGCCGAGACGGCCACCGTCCCCGCGACAAGTGCCCAGGCGACCGCCGGCGGCAGGAACCCCTGCTGCACCGAGCGGACGAACCACGACTCGAACGGCAGGTTGATCGAGCCCAGCGGGCCGAGCACCCGCAGCTGCACCCCGGCGAGGAACAGCAGCCCGGCCAGGGTGAACACGAAGCTGGGCAGCCCGAGCCGCGTCGAGAGCGCGCCGTAGCCCAGCCCGACCACCACGCCGCAGGCCAGGGCGGCGAGGATCGCGACGGCCACCGGCCAGCCGAGGGTCACGGAGCCGACGGCGACCACCGCCGCCGCGAGCCCGCTGAGCGACCCGACGGACAGGTCGATCTGGCCCACGAGCAGCACCAGCACTACGCCGAGCGCTATGACGCCGACGGGGGCGCTCTGCAGCGTGAGGTTGACGAGGTTCTCGGGTGCGAGGAAGGCGGGGTTGACGGCGCCGAGGATCAGCCAGATGCCGGCGAGCGCTGCGACGATCGGCAGCAGGCTGGTACGGCCGCGCATGCGCTGCCAGACGGCGCCGGGCAGGCCCGCGCCGGTGACGCCCGGTTGTGCGCTCATCGGCATGCCGCCCGGTCGGGTCCGGCCGGCGTGCTCCCGGCCGGCTTGCTGCCAGACGGCTTGCTGCCGGTCTGCTTGCTCCCGGTCTGCTTGCTCCCGGGCCGGACGGCCCCCGTCATAGCGGCGAGCAGGTCCTCGTAGGACGCGTCGCCGTCGAACACGTCGTGCACCCGGCCGAGGCGCAGCACGAGGATCCGGTCGGCGACCGCCTGCAGGTCGCCCGCCTGATGGCTGACCAGGACCACGGCGTGGCCACGCTCCCGCAGCCGGACGATCAGGTTGAGCACCTCGGCGGTCTGGCGCACGCCGAGGGACGCCGTCGGCTCGTCGAGGACGACGACGCGCGGCGAGCCGAGCAGCGCCCTGGCCACCGCGACGACCTGCCGCTGGCCGCCGGACAGGGTGCGCACCGGTTCGCGCACGGTCGGCACGCTGGCAGCGAGCTGGTCGAGCAGGCGCCAGGCCTCGCGTTCCATGGCCACCTCGTCGAGCAGGGGCCCGCGCCGGGTCTCGTGCCCGAGGAACAGGTTCTCGACGACGTCGAGGTCGTCGACGAGGGCCAGCTCCTGGAACACCGCGGCGATGCCGAGCGCGCGGGCGGCAGCGGGCGAGCCCAGCACCACGGGGCGCCCGTCGAGCAGCACCTGGCCGGCGTCCGGCCGGTGGGCGCCCGCCAGAACACCCGCGAGCGTGGACTTGCCCGCGCCGTTGTCGCCGACGACGGCCAGCACCTCGTGCTCGTGCACGTCGGCGTCGACGTCGACGAGCGCACGCACGCCCCCGAACCGCTTGGACACGCCCCGCAGGGAGAGCACCGGGTCGCTCATGACTCCTCCTGCCCGATCAGGCCCGCACGCTCGCACGCGGCCTCGTACGCGGGCACGCAGATCTGCTCGGTGGAGTAGACCCGTCCGTCGACGATCACGTGCCGGACGTCGGCGGCGGCGACCGCGCGGGGTGCCAGCAGCATGGTCGGCACGCCCTCGATGACGACGCTCGCACGGGGGTCCTCGCCGCGCAGCACACGCACGGCCAGCTCGGCGGCCGTCTGGGCCTGCTGGTCGGTCGCCTTGTAGACGGTCATGTACTGGTCCCCCGCGATGATCCGCTGGACCGCGGCGAGCTCGCCGTCCTGCCCGGTGGTGACGGGCACGGGGTCGAGGCCGGCCGCCTTGGCCGCGGCGATCGCGCCGCCCGCCATGCCGTCGTTGGCGGCGAGGATGCCGTCGACCTGGCCCGGGTACCTGGTCAGCATCGCCTCGGTCCACTCGGTGGCCTTGTCGGGGCTCCAGTCGGGCGTGTAGTGCTCGGCGAGCACGTCGATGTCCTCTCCTTCGAGGGCGCGGCGGGTGCCGGCCGCGATAGCGAGCGCGTTCGGCTCGGTGGCCGAGCCGTGCACCAGCAGCACCCCGGGCCGGCCGTCGTCGGAGCCCGCCGGGCCGTCGCCGTCCCGTGCGTCCGCTCGCTCGTTGGCTCTCTCCTTGACCGCGCCGACCAGGGCCGAGCCCAGCAGGAAGCCGATGAACTCGTAGTCGTACGACACGTAGTAGTCCGCGCCGTCCACGAACCGATCGTAGGCGATCACCTGCGCTCCGAGCCTCTTGGCCTGGACCACTATCCCGACGGCGGCGACGGTGTCGACGGCGTCGAGCACCAGCACGTCGGCGCCCTGCGCGAGCATCGACTCCGCCTGCTGGAGCTGGGCCGCTGCGTCCTGCCCCGCGTTGGCGTACAGGACCGTGCAGCCGGGACACCGGCGGTCGACGACCGAGACGAAGGTCGGCCGATCGGAGGCCTCGTACCGGGCGGTCTGCGCCTCGGGCAGCAGCAGCCCGATGGTCCCCTCGTGCGCGGCCCCCTCACTCCCGGCCGACCCCCCGACCCCGCCGACCCCGCCGCCGGAACACCCCCCGACCAAAAGCCCGACCGCCACAACCCACCCCACAACCCGCTGCGCGCGGGTCCGTTGAGTGCTGGGTATTTGTGCGCTCGAAACGGTTCGACGGCGCAAATACCCAGCACTCAACTGGCCGAGGATCGGGGCGGTCACTGGCCCACTCCTAAGGAGCCGAACATGCGGGCCTGGTCGAGGGCCGCCGCCAGGGCGCCGCGGACGCCCGCGTCGGCGCCCAGGGTCGACGGGATCACCTCGACCGGGCCGCGGGACGTCGCGACGATGCGCTGGCCGAGCGCGGTGCGCAGCGGTTCGAGCAGCACGTCCCCCGCCTCGGCGAGGGTCCCGCCGATCACCACGACGTCGGGGTCGACGAGGTTGCACAGGTTGGCCAGCGCGATGCCGAGGTGCCGGCCGGCGTCGAACACGACGCGGCGGCAGCCGGCGTCGCCGTCGAGCGCGCGGGCCACGAGGTCGGCGAGGGTGAGGTGCCCCGCCTCCGGCGGGAGCATCGACAGGAGGCTGGTGGCGCCCACCAGCATCTCGAGGCAGCCGCGGTTGCCGCAGCGGCAGACCGGGCCGTGCTCGTCGACGGACACGTGCCCGATCTCGCCGGCCACCCCGGACCTGCCGTGCACCGCCCGGCCGCCGAGTACCAGCCCGCCGCCCACGCCGTGCGAGACCCTGACGTAGGCGACCGAGTCGTAGCCCGCTCCCGCGCCGAACCGGGCCTCCGCGATCGCGGCGAGCGTCGAGTCGTTGTCGGCGGTCACCGGGACGTCGAGCTCGGCGCCGAGGATCTCGTCGACGTGCACGCCGTCCCAGCCGCGCATCATGCCGACGGTCACCACCTGGCCGGTGCGGATGTCGACGGGTGCCGGCACCCCGACGCCGACGGCGAGCAGCTCGGACGGGTCGGCGTCCACCGCCTCCATCATCTCCCTGACCAGCATCGCGACGCGCTGCAGGCCGGCGTCGGCGCGGTGGTCGGGGGCGAGCGGCATGCGCTGCTCGGCCAGGACCCGCATGGACGCGTCGGAGAGCGCGACGCTGAGCGAGCGCATGCCGAACCGGATGCCCGCGACCACACCGAGGTTGCGCGCGAGGGTCACCTGGAGCGCGCGGCGGCCGTTGCGCGTGGACTGCGCGGTGTGGAGCACACCGGCGGTGGTGAGCTCCTTGACGATGTTCGAGATGGTGGCTGGGGACAGCCCTGTGACGCCGGCCAGCTCGATCTGCGTGAGCGAGCCACGCTGCTGGACGGCGCTCACGATACGGGCTCGGTTGGCCTCACGGAGTGAGGTCTGCGAACCCGGTGTTACCCGATCCGCGCGCACAGCGCCCAGGGTAACCGCCTTCCGGGGCAATGTGGGGGTTTGGATACACGAACTGAACCTTCAGGTCACGATCCGGCGTCGCTTGCGTTCAATTCTTGACACCAAAGCGGACCGGTCGTTCGATAGGAGCCGGGTTCACGGGCGTACAGGCGCGCCCGGCCGGTCGCAGGAACGACGTAGTCCTGGGCGCGAAGTGACTTCACCTTCGGCGCGCACCACGACGTCGCCCGGGTCGGTGCTCCAGCGACCGAGGAAGGTTGAGGGACCCCAGATGCGTTCGAACCGGAGGATTACCGCGACGGTGGCGACAGCCGCCGTGCTCGGTCTCACGCTGGCCGCGTGCGGCGGCGGCAACACGGGTGGCGACAACGGTGGCGACGGCGGCGGCAGCCAGGTCGAGGTGTTCACCTGGTGGGCGGCCGGCTCCGAGAAGGCAGGCCTCGACGCCCTGGTCGGCGAGTTCGAGAAGCAGCACCCCGACATCGAGTTCGTCAACGGCGCCGTCGCCGGTGGTGCGGGCTCCGCCGCGAAGGACCTGCTCCAGACCCGCCTGCAGGCGCAGGACCCGCCGGACACGTTCCAGGCCCACGCCGGCGCCGAGCTGCAGGACTACATCGACGCCGCGCAGATCGAGGACGTCTCCGACCTCTACGACGAGTTCGGGCTGACGGACGCGTTCCCGGCCGACCTGGTCGACCGCCTCTCGTCGGACGACGGCGCGATCTACTCGATCCCGTCGAACATCCACCGCGCGAACGTCGTCTGGGCCAACCCGACGGTGCTCGAGGAGAACGGCATCGACCCCGAAGCCGAGTACGAGGACCTCGACGCGTGGATCGCCGACCTGGAGACCCTCGACGCCGCGGGCGTCACGCCGCTCTCGGTGGGCACCACCTGGACCCAGGTGCACCTGCTCGAGACGGTGCTGCTCGCCAGCCTGGGCGCCGACGCGTACAGCGGGCTGTGGGACGGCAGCACCGACTGGGAGGGCGCGGAGGTCACCGCGGCGCTCGAGAACTTCGAGACCCTCATGGGCTTCACCAACGACGACCGCGACGGTCTCGACTGGCCGGAGGCGACCCAGATGGTGATCGACGGCGGCGCCGCGTTCAACGTCATGGGCGACTGGGCGGTCGCGGCCTTCGAGGAGCAGGACAAGACGCTGGGCACCGACTTCACGGCGGCCCCGGTCCCTGGCACCGACGGGACGTTCGACTTCCTCGCCGACTCCTTCACGCTGCCGGTCGGCGCCCCCGACCCCGAGGGCGCCAAGGCGTGGCTCGAGACCGTCGGCTCGCTCGAGGGCCAGGTCGCGTTCAACAAGGCGAAGGGCTCCATCCCCGCCCGCACCGACGCCGACCCCGCGGACTTCTCGGAGTACCAGCAGACCGCCATCGAGTCGTTCGCGAACGACACGATCGTGTCCTCGCTGGCCCACGGCGCGGCCACCCCGGTGGCGACCCTCAACGCGATCTCCGACGCGACGAGCAAGTTCACCACCGGCGCGTCCGACCTGGCCGGGTTCCAGTCCGAGCTGGCGGCCGCCGCACAGGGCTGAGCGCCGCCGTAGGTCG
>NZ_JBHXBG010000066.1:0-28952 GCF_042726755.1 Promicromonospora sp. NPDC060271
CGTCCCCGGGCACGGGGACGGCCGTCGCTGTCGTTCGGGTCAGTTCTGCTGCGCCGCGAGGTCCTTCTTCACGGCCTCCATGTCGAGGCCGCGGACGGCCTCCACGACCTCGGCGAGGCCCTTGGCCGGCAGCGCGCCTGCCTGGCGGAACACCAGCACGCCGTCGCGGAACGCCATGAGCGTGGGGATGGACGTCACCTGCGCGGCCGACGAGATGCCGGGGTTCGCGTCGGTGTCGATCTTCGCGTGCACGATGTCGTCGTTCTTCTCCGAGGACGCCTCGAAGACGGGGCCGAACATCTTGCACGGCGGGCACCAGTCGGCCCAGAAGTCCACGAGGACTATCCCGTTGTCGCTGACTGTCTTCTCGAACGTGGCATCGGTGATGTCGACGGTTGCCATGTCGCGCTTCCTCTCGTTGTGCGTCTCCCTGGTGCAGCACGGTTCTGCCCTCAGCTATTCCGGGAACAGCGCCTCAGTGAGCGGCGCGACACCCCGCGCCGGTCCGGACGGCGCGGGGTCAAGGCGCCGCGAGGCGCGAACTGGTAGAACGGACCCCGTGACGGACACTGCCGACTACCCCCAGGACGATTTCTACCGCGACCCCTCCCAGGCCTCGGGATGGCTGACGGACGAGGACCTCGCGGTCGTGCGGGCACAGCTCCCGCTCATCTACATCGACGCGATCCCGGTCCGGGTCGACGACTCGGGTGACGTGGTCGCCGTCGGCCTGCTGCTGCGCGTGAACACGCAGGGTGTGATGACTCGTGCCCTGGTCTCCGGCCGTGTCATGTACCACGAGCGGGTCCGGGACGCGCTGCTGCGGCACATCGAGAAGGACCTCGGCCCCGTCGCGCTGCCGCAGGTCCCGCCGTCGCCGCAGCCGTTCACCGTCGCCGAGTACTTCCCGACGCCCGGCATCACCGCGTTCCACGACCCGCGCCAGCACGCGGTGTCGCTCGCGTACGTGGTGCCGGTGACGGGCGACTGCCGCCCCCAGCAGAACTCCCTGGACCTCGCCTGGCTGACGCCGGAGGAGGCGTGCGCCGACGACGTCCAGGCCGAGATGATGAACGGCCAGGGCATGCTGATCAAGCAGGCGATGGCCCACGTGGGCCGGCTGCCCTAGCTCAGGTCCAGGACCGGCCAGTCCTCCAGGTCCGCGCGCATGCGGCGGTCGTGCGTCGCGACCACGACGGCGCACGGCGTGACCTGCAGCGCCCTGGTCAGCTCGTCGACGAGGTCGATCGACAGGTGGTTCGTCGGTTCGTCCAGGAGCAGCAGGTGCGGCGCGTGCAGCAGCGCCCGCGCCAGCTCGAACCGACGCCGCTGCCCGGCGGACAGCTCGGCGAGCGGCCGGTCCAGGTCCTCCTCGCTGAGCAGGCCGAGCCCGGCGACCGGCACCACGTGGTCCGGGTCGAGCTCGCCCGAGGCGAGCAGCCGCAGCGCCTCGTCGGCATAGGTCTCGAACCCCGTCCGCAGGCGCGCCTTTCCCGTGATCGGCGCGCTCTCCTGGCCGACGACGCCGATCCGCGCCCCCGCCGCGACGGTCCGGCTCCCCCGGTCCAGCCCCAGCGTCCCGGCCAGCGCGCCGAGCAGCGTCGACTTGCCGGTCCCGTTGGGCCCCACGATCAGCAGCCGGCCCGACGGCGGGATCGCTATCCGCGTACCCGGCAGGTCGACGCGGGCGCCGCCGTCGTCCCCCACGCGCGGGGAACGTACCTCCACGACGGGGTGGCTGGGGTCCCAGCCCGGCGACATCGCCGGAAGGTCCGGGAACCCGAGCTCCACCGGCGGCACCGGGACCTCGATGGCCTCGGCCTCGAGCTTCTGGACGAGCCGGTCGGCGGCCTTGACGTGGATCCGGGCGCGGGTGGCACGGCGGTGCTTCTGCGATCCCTTCCCCGGGCGCCACTCGTCGGACAGGCCCTCGTACGACTCGTCCAGCCGCTCCGCGAGCGCCGCCGCCCGCTTGCGCTCGGCCCGGTAGCGCTGGCGCCAGCGGTGCAGTGCCTGGTTCTTCGCGAACCGGTAGGTCAGGTAGCCCGGCTGCCCGTACAGCACGGGCTTGCCGTCCCAGGACGGGTCGAGGTCGAGGATCGCCGTCGCGACGTCGTCCAGCAGCTCGCGGTCGTGCGTGACGAGCACGACGCCGCCGCGCCACGCGACGAGCTCACCCGTGAGGAACTCGATGGCGGCGTCGTCCAGGTGGTTGGTGGGCTCGTCGAGCAGGAGCAGGTCGGAGCGCTCCGCCAGGCGGCAGGCGAGGCGGACGCGGAACCGCTCGCCCACGCTGAGCTCGTCGAGCCGGCGTCCGGGGTCGCGCGGCGCACCCAGCCGCGTGAGTGCCACCTCGACGCGCCGGTCGGCGTCCCAGACCGCGAGGTGCTCGGCGAGCGAGAGGGTGCGCTCGAGCACCGCGAGGTCGCCCGACCCGTGGTCGAACGCGGCGACGGCTGCCTCGAGCTCCGCGGCCGCCGTCCGCAGGCCGTCGAGCGTGCTCGCGACGACGTCACCGACGGTCTGTCCGGGCGCGGGGTGCAGCTCCTGCTCGACGAGGGCCACCGAACCGTGCCGCCGGACCTCGCCAGACTTCGGCTGCAGGTCACCGGCGAGCAGGTGCAGGAACGTGGACTTGCCGGAACCGTTCTCGCCGACGACGCCGAGCCGCGTGCCGTCGTTCACCGTGCAGCTCACACCGGCCAGCACGTCCCGCCCCGGGTACGCGAAGGCAAGATCCTGGGCGACGAGGTGCATCCGCCAAGCCTACGGGCCCTTCCGCACCTGGTGGACCTGGCGCTTTCCTTTACGGGGAAATGCGCGCTACGGGATGATATGTACGGTAGTTCTTTCGTGCGAGCGCCCCACCTTGGAGAGACGTGCCAGAGACCCCGCCTGCACTTCGCCTGACCAACCTGCTCCTCATGCCAGGCACCCGCACCCGCAAGGACCCGGACGCCGTGTTCGACCGGATGATCACGCAGGCCTCGCGCGGCCGCACGCCGCTGAGCGCCGAGTACGCGGCCGATCTCGAGCACCTCCGGCTGGTCCTGCGCGCCTTCGCGCGCTTTCCCGGCCTGAGCCCGCTCGGCTGGATGGCGGGGCAGGCGCTGGTGGACTCCCGCATCCGGAACCGCGTCGTGGTCGGCGACCTGCACGCCAGGCATCCCCGGATCGCCGACGAGCCGGTGGAGGCTCCGGTGTTCGTGGTCGGCATGCCCCGGACGGGCACCACCCTCACCTACAACATCCTGTCCAGGTCGCCCGGCCACCGCGGGCCCAAGCTCTGGGAGATGACGCACCTCGGCCTGGCCGTCGACGGCGCCGCCGAGGCCGACCTGATCCGGCGCACCCGGAAGAAGTACGCGATGGTGTCGCGGCTCAGCCCCACGTGGGACACCATCCACCCGCTCTTCGCGGAGGCCGAGGAGGAGGACACCTTCATCAGGGCCCACTCGGAGCTGCACTCCTCCGCCGTGCCCACGCCGGACTACGTCGACCGCCTGCAGACCTTCGACCACCGGCCGGACTACCGGTTCCTCCGCGACGCGCTCCAGGTGCTCTCCTACGAGCGGCCTACCCGCCGCTGGGTGCTGAAGCACCCGGCGAACCTCTTCCACATGTCGGCGATCCGCGACGTGTTCCCCGACGCCCGGTTCGTCTGGACCCACCGGGCCCCCGAGGTCGCCCTCGCCTCGCTGTGCTCCCTGGCCGAGTCCGCCGAGCGGCTGCACAGGCGCCCGGACGCCGTCGACCTGGCCGAGACCGGCCGGGTGTGGCTGGCGATCATGTCCCGCGGGGTGTCGCGCGCGCTGGCCCAGCGCGCGGCCCTGGGGTCCGACGTCGTGCACGACCTGCCGTACGAACGCCTCACCGGGGACCCGTTCACGGCGCTGCCGGAGCTGTTCGAGCAGCTCGGGGCGCAGTGGGGCGCCGAGGACGAGGCGAACCTCGTCGCCGCCCGCGAGGCGCCGAAGCAACGAGCGCCGCACCGGTACGACCTCGAGCGGTTCGGGCTGGACCAGGACCAGGTGCGCGCGGCGTTCGCCGACTACCTGGACCTGCTCCCGGCCCTGAGACGCTGAGACCGCTGGTCGAGCCCGTCGATCATGACAGGCCCGGCCAGCGGTCGTCGGTGGTGACCGCGGTCAGCGCATCAGCTGTTTGCCGCGGTGCTGTACAGCGACTGGGCGACGGTGCCGAGGTACGGGCCGAACATGTAGCTGCGCAGCCGGCCGCCGTTGTACTTGAAGGAGTTCACCGAGTTGAGCGTGCCGAGGCCGGTGGTCTCGTTGTAGTTCACGAACCACGGACCGCCGGACGAGCCGCCGGTCATGTTGCAGTTCAGGCCCTGGTCGGCGCTGCCGCCGTAGGTGTCCTGGATGACGGTGCCGTGGCACCAGGCGATGTCCGAGCCGTCGTACGGGCTGCCCGCCGGGTAGCCGAACGAGTACATGTACTGGCCGCGCGCCTGGTTGAAGCCGATGGACTGCCCGCCGACGACGTCGGTCAGGTGGGCTCCGTTGACGGTGTTCACCACGGCGAAGGCGAAGTCGTAGTCGAAGTCACCGCTGTCGCGCCACTGGGTGGTCGTGATGAGCTGACGGGCCGTGAAGGTGCCGTACGGCCGCGCGCCGTCGTCGTAGCCGGGAACGAACGCCCAGTTCGTGGCGTAGGCACCGGGACCCTCGTTGAGGCAGTGCCCGGCGGTGAGCACGAGGTCCTTGTTCCCTGAGGTCACCGCGCTGCCCGAGCAGACGTAGTTGGTCCCGCCGAGCGTGAAGAACACCTTGCCCGTGGTGTCACGGACCTCGCCGCCACCCGAGTAGTAGCCGCCCGTGAAGGCGGCGGCCGCTGCGGGCGCGGCCTGGCGGACGACCGAAGGCTTGCCGACGGCGACCGGGTCGCCCGCCGAGGACTTGTCCTTGCCGGCGACGAGGACGTCCGCCGGCACCGCGTTGCGCATCCGCTGGGGGGTCCAGTAGTCGACCACCTTGTCGTGGGCCGCCCGGGTCGTCGCGGCGTTGTGCACAGCGACGCTGCTGCCGGTGGTGTCGCTCGGCTGGGCCACTGCCGGCGCGACCGACGCGAGGGTGACGCTCCCACCAAGTGCCAGAGCTGCCAGACCCGCAAGGAGATTGCGGGAGAGGTTGCTTCGCATGCCTGCCTCCTAGATCACACGGTCCGCCACATGGCGGGCTGAGTGATCCTGAGGCCTGGACGATTCGAGCACAAGGGTTATATATGTCCGACATGTAAATTTTAACCCGGGCGAATCGCCGTACGTCGTGGACCGCCCGGATGCGGGCTCGCGCGCGTCGCCGGACTACCCTCGACGCGTGAGCACCACCACCCCCCGCACCGTGCCGGTCTGGCCTGCCGCAGTGGCCGACGCCGTCGCCGTCCTCGCCTTCACCCTGATCGGCATCGCGTCGCACGACGGGTCGCTGGTCGCCGCCTTCGGACGCGTGGTGTGGCCGTTCGCCCTGGCCGCCGCGCTCGGCTGGGCAGTGACCCGCGCCTGGCAGGACCCGTCCCGCGTCTGGCCGACGGGTGTGCTGATCTGGTTCACGACCGTGCTCGGCGCTCTGCTGCTGCGCGGCGTGTCGGGCCAGGGTCTCGCCTGGTCGTTCGCGCTGGTCACGGCCGTCTTCCTGGCGATAACCATGCTCGGCTGGCGCGCGCTGGTGGCGGCGCTGCGGCGCGCCCAGGCGGCGAACGCCTCGAAGTGACCATGCACTTGCTGCCAGCCGCCGGCCATTCTTGGCAGCAACCGCATGGTCAGCTGAGTACCTCGAGCACGACCGGCGCCAGCGCGCGGAACGCCTTGCCGCGGTGCGAGATCGCGTTCTTCTCCTCCGGCTCCAGCTCCGCAGCGGTCCGGCGGCGGCCGCCGTCCGCTGTCGCGTCGCCCGGCGCGGCCTCGTCCGGGACGAGGATCGGGTCGTAGCCGAACCCGTTGGTCCCGCGCGGCTCGGTCGCCAGCAGCCCCCGCATCTCGCCGACGCGAACCTCCTCACGCCCGTCGGGTGTGACCAGCGCCGCCGCGCACACGAACCCTGCCTGACGGTGCTCCGGGCGCACGTCCCCCAGCTGGCCGAGCAGCAGGTCGAGGTTGGCCTGGTCGTCGCCGTGCCTGCCCGCCCAGCGGGCCGAGAAGATCCCCGGCGCACCACCCAGCACGTCAACGGCCAGCCCCGAGTCGTCGGCGACGGCGGGCAGCCCGGTCGCCGCGCAGACCGCCCGCGCCTTGATCAGCGCGTTCTCGGCGAACGTCACGCCGTCCTCGACGGGCTCGGGCGCACCGACCTCGCCGGAGGTGACCAGGGCGCCGTCCGACAGGTCGAGGCCGGACGCGGCGAGGATGGCCCGCAGCTCCCCCACCTTCTTGGCGTTGTGGGTCGCGAGGACGATCCGGGCGGCGGGCGGCACTGTCGAGGAGCTCATGCCCCGATCATGCCAGCCGCCGCCCGGCCCGAGGCTCCTCAGGCGGGCTCGAGAACCCGGCCGGGCTGCCCGACGACGACGTCCGCGGCGGGCACCCCTTCGTCCGCCGGGCCGTCAGCGCCCTCAGCGCGCTCAGCACCGTCAGCGCCCTCAGCACCGCCCAGATAGTGCCGGCTCATCGTCCGGTACTGCCGGCTGGCGAGCGCCGCAGCCGTCAGCACCAGGCCGAGCACCGCGAGCAGCATGAGCACCAGCGCGATCCCCCGGGCGGGCCCGGTACCGAACCAGCCGCCGATGAGGTCCGCGCCGGCGCCGTCGGTCATGAACGGCTGGAACACGAACTCGGTGAGCGGGCTGATGAGGAACGCCGTCAGCGGCGCAGCCACCATCTCGACGCTGTGCGCGAACCCGAGCACGCGCCCCTGCCGCTCGTACGGCACCACCTTCTGCAGCACGGTCTGCTCCGACGCCTCCGCGAACGGCATGACGAACAGGTACACCGCGAACCCGGCGATCAGCAGCACCGCGCTGTGCTGGATCGGCAGGAGGAACGTGGCGGCCCACATGATCAGGTTGACGACCAGCAGCGTCCGCAGCGGGTTGCGCCCGACACCGCGCTTGGCGACGACCAGGCCGCCGAGGATCATGAACACGCTGATCCCGCCCCAGGCGAACCCCCAGGCCTGGACCGGCATGAGCGACAGCCCGTAGGGGTCGGCCAGCGCCATCAGGCCGCCGCCCAGCAGGTTGTTCAGCAGCGTGAAGCCGATCAGCGCCCACATCCCCGGGATCTGGCCCACGATCAGCAAGGTCCCCCGCAGGTCGACCTTCTTGGGCTCGTCCGCCGCCGCTGCCTCGGCCAGCGACTCCGGCACCTGCAGGCGGTGCAGGTGCACGACGGCGGCGGTGAGCACGACCACCGCGACGACCAGGACGCCGAGCAGCCCGCTCGAGGCGACCAGCAGCCCGCTGATCACCGACGTCACGAGGTGGGAGATGCCGGACGTCGTGCCGACGAGGCCGTTGGCCCGGTCGCGGCGCGACTCGTCGAACAGCGCGGTGACGACCGTGGTCATGGCGATGCCCCGCACGTTGCCCGCCATGACGCCGGCCATCGCGAGCAGCACGAGCGCCCAGAGCCGGACGTCCGCCGGGTCGGTCCACGCGGCGGCGGGGGTGGCCAGGTACAGCGCGAGCGCCGCCACGTAGAACGCCAGCGAGACGACCGCCGAGGCCTGCAGCACCGTCTTCTTGCGGTGATGGTCGACCAGCGAACCGAACCACACACCGGTCGACACCATGGCGACCAGGAAGATGCCGGAGATGACGCCGGCCGCGAAGACCGAGCCCGTCTCCAGGTACACCCAGAACGTGACGGCGAACCACACGGTGAAGTTGACCACCGAGGCCAGGCTCACGTTCACGAGGAGGTGCGCGAAGGTGCGCACCTCCGGGTCCTTGATGCGCAGCCGCGCCGCGCCGTCCGACGCCGTCACCGTCTCGTTCGCACTCATCGGAAGCTCCTCGGGGTCCGGGTCCTTGTGGACCCTCCGTCACTTCACTACGATGACCGTAGTGATCATGCAGGTATGACGGAGCGGTTCGCGGGGAATCATCGGTCGGCGGCGGACGAGTTCTCACGGGAGGGCAGCATGAAGCGAGCGAGCGGCAAGTCCACCTGCCCGGTCAACTTCGGCCTGGAGGCCTTCGGCGACCCGTGGTCGCTGCTCGTGGTCCGCGACGTCGTCTACTTCGGCAAGCACACGTTCAACGAGTTCCTGGCGTCCGACGAGGCGATCTCGCCGAGCGTGCTCACGGCCCGCCTCGACGCGCTGACCAGCGCAGGGATCCTGCGCCGGTCCCCCGACCCCGCGGACGGCCGGCGGGTGCGCTACGACCTCACCGAGCGCGGCCTCGGCCTGATCCCGGCGCTGGTCGAGATCGCCGAGTGGGGTGCAACCCACGACCCGGACACGGGTGCGCCGGCGGACTGGATAGCCCTCGTGCGCGACGACAAGCAGGAGATGATCCGCCGCTACACCGAGACGGTGCGCCGCGGCGGCAGCGTGTTCGTCGGCGAGGACAGCGTCGTCGCGCAGGTGCAGGCCGCGCAGGTCTGAGCCAGGCCGCCCGGGCCTGCGCGGCCGACGGTCAGAGCTCCTGCGCGAGCGCTGCCTGCTGGAGCTTCGTGAGCTCGGCCGTGCCGGCCACCGCGAGGTCGAGCAGCGAGTCGAGCTCGGCGCGGTCGAACGGCGCGTGCTCCGCCGTGCCCTGCACCTCGATGAACTTGCCGCCCCCGGTGACCACGACGTTCATGTCGGTCTCGGCGCGCACGTCCTCGACGTAGGGCAGGTCGAGCATGGGGGTGCCGTCGATGATGCCGACGGAGACGGCGGCCACCGAGTCGGACAGCACCTGCTTGCCGCCCTTCACGTGCCCGTGGCGGCGGCCCCACGCGACGGCGTCGGCGAGGGCCACGTAGGCGCCGGTGATCGCCGCGGTGCGGGTCCCGCCGTCGGCCTGCAGGACGTCGCAGTCCAGCACGATCGAGTTCTCGCCGAGCGCGCTCATGTCGACGACGGCACGCAGCGACCGGCCGATCAGCCGCGAGATCTCGTGCGTGCGGCCGCCGATCTTGCCCTTGACGGACTCGCGCTGGCTGCGCTCGTTGGTGGCGCGCGGCAGCATCGCGTACTCGGCGGTGACCCAGCCCTCGCCGGAGCCCTTGCGCCAGCGCGGCACACCCTCGGTGAACGAGGCGACGCACAGCACGCGCGTGCGCCCGAACTCCACGAGCACCGACCCCTCGGCCTCGTCGAGCCATCCCCTGGTGATCGTCACGGGGCGGAGCTGGTCGGTGGCGCGCCCGTCGGCGCGGAGGGTCGTGTTGGTGCTGGAGGTCATGCGACCACCCTAACGACCTCCCGGCCTTGTCAGACCTCGTAGACCGTGCCCGGCTCCGCGACGTCGACCGGGCCGGCGTACGATCCCCGCGCCTCCGCGAGGGACTCCGCCGGGTCGTTCCAGACCGGCAGGTGCGTCAGCAGCAGACGGCGGGCCCCCGCCTCGGTCGCCACCTCGCCCGCGCGGCGGCCGGTGAGGTGGATGCCCCGCTCGACCACGTCGTCGCGCCCCTCGAGGAACGCGGCCTCGCTGAGCAGCAGGTCGACGTCGCGCGCGAGCTCGACCACCGACGGGCACGCGTCGGTGTCCCCCGTGTACGCCAGCGTCGTCGTGCCGCCCGACGCCGACGGGCCGGTCACGCGCACGCCGTACGTCTCGACAGGGTGGAAGACCCGGTGCGGCTCGATGGTCAGCGGCCCGATCTCGACCCGCTTGACGTCGGCCCAGGACCGGAAGTCGAAGTCGTTCTCCATCGACTCGCCCTCGCTCAGCCCGTAGGACAGCGCGACGTGCCGTTCCGCGGTCGACGGGCCGAACACGGGCAGCGGCTGCTCCTTGCGGCCGGTACGCAACGAGCCGTGCTCGGGGTGGTACCGCAGGTACACGTAGAGGCCGGAGAGGTCGGCGCAGTGGTCGGGGTGCAGGTGCGAGATGGAGACGGCGTCGAGCTCCATGGGGTCCATGAACCGCTGCAGGGCGCCGAACGCACCGTTGCCCAGGTCGAGCAGCACGTTCCAGTCGCGCGCCTCGTGGCCGGCGGCGGCCGCCTCGGCTGCGGTGACCCGCACCAGGTACGACGACGCGGGGGCTGCCGGGCCCGGGAACGAACCGGAGACGCCGATGGGGATCAGGCGCATCAGACGGCCTCCACGAGTGAGACCTCGGGGCCGAGGAACCGGCTGGCGAGCTGCCCGAAGGGCGCCGGGTCGCCGGTCGTCAGGAACCGGTGCACGGGTGCGCCCGCGTCGGGCGCGCGCTCCAGGTCGTGTGCGACGAGGGTGCGGTAGACGTCCTTCGCGGTCTCGTCGGCGCTGGAGACCAGCGTGACGTCCTCGCCCATGACGTAGGAGATGGCGCCGGCGAGCAACGGGTAGTGCGTGCAGCCGAGGACGAGCGTGTCGACGCCGGCCGCCTTCACCGGGTCGAGGTACTCGTGCGCGAACTTCTGCACCTCGGGACCGGACGTCCGGCCCTCCTCGACGAAGCGCACGAACTCCGGGCAGGCCTGGCTCGTGATGGTCAGGCCGGGCGTGACGTGGAACGCGTCGTCGTACGCGCGCGACTGGATGGTGGTGCGCGTGCCGATGACGCCGATCCGCCCCGACCGCGTGGTCGTCACGGCGGCGCGGGCCGCCGGCAGGATGACCTCGACCACGGGGATGCCGTGCCGCTGGGTGTACCGCTCGCGGGCGTCGCGCATCATCGCCGACGACGCCGTGTTGCACGCGATGACCAGCATCTTCACGCCGGCGGCCACGAGCCGGTCCATGGCGTCGAGCGCCATCGCGCGTACGGCGGCGATGGGCTTGGGGCCGTAGGGGCTGTTCGCGGTGTCGCCGAGGTACCGGACCTGCTCGTTGGGGAGCTGGTCCAGGATGGCGCGCGCGACCGTGAGGCCGCCGAGGCCGGAGTCGAAGATCCCGATGGGCGCGTCGTTCACGGGGTGAAGCCTAGCGACGACAACGCGTCGTCACCGGTGCTCGTGAGCCGCGCCACGCGTGACGCGTGACACGTTCCGGCAGGTCAGCGCATCGGTCCCGGTCAAAGTCCTGAGGCGCCGGAACCCGGCGGTCGCCGCCCCCTCAGCTCGCTGAGCATGACGTCCATCAGGGTCTCCTGCGCGTAGCCCGCCGCGACGAACACCCCGGACCAGAAGCGCCGGGCGGCACGGCCGTCCGTCGCCACCGGGATCTCCCGGCCGGCCTGCCTGTCCCACATGATCTCGTCGGTGAGCTGCATGACCTGCTCGTCGGACTTGAGCCCGAGCCGCTCGGCGATCACGAGGCGCACGTCCGTGAGCGCGCCCGCGAACTGCTCGGCGTCCTCGCGCGGCACCCGCACCGGCGGCGGGGCGCCGTGCCGGCCCAGCGGGGAGGGCGCGTCCTCACCCGTCGGCAGGTCGAGGAGCGCGGCGAACGCCTCGAGCCGGTCCACCTTCGCCTGGGCGACGTCGTTCTGGGTCAGCCGGCGGAACTCGTCGGCGATGTCCGAGTCGTCCTTGCTCGCGTCCGGCAGCAGCCGCCGTGCGGCCGGGTCGGTCGGGACGCGGCCGACGCCCGTCACGCCGGTGAGCCGGGCCAGGTCGGCGTCGGTCAGCTCGTCCGGAGCGAGCAGGCCGTTGGCCCACGCCTGCCCCTTGCCCGGGCCGGCGTGCGCCGAGAGGCCGGGTATGTCGTCGTCGGGGAACAGGTCCAGACCCGCCTCCTCGCGGAGCATGTCCGCGACATCGCGCGCGACCCGGGCCAGGACGACCCGCTCCACCGGCTCGAACCTGGCCTCATACCCCCGCCGCATGGCGCGGAACGGCGTCATGCGGCTCCCCGCGCGCCCGACTCCTGCAGCGTCGCCCACAGGCCGAACCCGTGCATCGCCTGCACGTCCACCTCCATACGCTCGCGCCCACCGCTGGACACCACTGCGCGACCGTTCTTGTGCACCTGGGTCATGAGCCGTTCCGCCTTGACGCGCGGGTACCCGAAGTAGCTCTCGAAGACGTACGTCACGTACGACATCAGGTTCACCGGGTCGTTCCAGACGATGGTCACCCACGGGTCCGCGACCCCCGCGAGGATGTCCGTCTCGGTGTCCTCCTCGACGGCCGTCCCGGCTGACCCCATGGGCGATAGCAGCGGCGCTGGGGAAGAAGTCACGGGTCTCACTCTAGGCGGTTTCGTCCCTCGGCTGGACACTCCTGTCCAAGATTTTCGCGAAGTTGTCGCCTGGCCGTGACCTCGTGCCGCACGCTCAGTAGCTGAGGTCGTCCAGACGCAGGTCGACCGTCGGGATCGCGGGGTCGCCGTCGGACAGCCGGCGCGCGCTGCGCGGCAGCTCGGCACGCACCATGCCGTGGTTGATCGCCGCGTTCGAGACCCCGTACGGCCCCACCCAGCGCGAGTCGACGGCACCGTCGACGACCATCGGGGCGAGCAGCGGGCGCAGATCGTCGCTCTGCGGCGTCCACTCGGCCACCGCGGTGTCCGGGCCGGTCACCATGATCTCCTCGATGGCGTGCCCGTCACGGCCGTAGCGCCGGGCGGCGGCCTTGCGTCCGCCCACCGACGCCTTGTTCGCCGACGCCTTCGCCACGGGCTGGAGCACACCCGTCGAGTCCGCGCGCGCCACCAGCTTGTAGACCATGCCGCAGGTCGGCGCGCCGGACCCGGTGACGACCGACGTCCCGACGCCGTACACGTCGACGGGCGCGGACGCGAGGGACGCGATGGCGTACTCGTCGAGGTCGGACGTGACGACGATCTTCGTGTCGCGGGCGCCGAGCTCGTCGAGCTGCCTGCGCACCTCCTGTGCCAGGCCGCTGAGGTCGCCGGAGTCGAGGCGCACGGCACCCAGCCCGGTCCCCGCCACCTCGACGGCGGTCGCGACGCCCTGCTTCACGTCGTACGTGTCCACCAGCAGGGTGGTGCCGGGGCCCAGCGACGCGACCTGCGAGACGAACGCGTCCCGCTCGGAGTCGTGCAGCAGCGTGAACGAGTGCGCCGCGGTGCCGATGGTGTCCAGCCCGTACCGCATGCCGGCCTCGAGGTTGGAGGTACCGGCGAAGCCGCCGATCACCGCCGCCCGGGCCGCCGCGACCGAGGCCTGCTCGTTCGCCCGGCGCGAGCCCATCTCCAGGACGGGTCGCCCGCCGGCCGCGCTCGTCATGCGCGACGCCGCCGACGCCACCGCGGAGTCGTAGTTCAGGATCGACAGGATCAGGGTCTCCAGCAGCACGGACTCGGCGAAGGTGCCCTCGACCTGCAGCACCGGGGAGCCGGGGAAGAAGACCTCGCCCTCGGCGTAGCCCTGGATAGTGCCGGAGAACCGGTAGCTCGCGAGGTAGTCGAGCGTCCGGCGGTCGACCACGCCGTTCTGTTCGAGGTAGGCCAGCTCGGCATCCTCGAAGACGAAGTGTGGCAGCGCTTCCAGAACGCGACCGGTCCCGGCCAGGACGCCGTACCGGCGGCCTGCCGGCAGCCGCCGTGTGAACACCTCGAACACGCAGTGCCGATGCGCGGTGCCGTCGGCGAGCGCCGCCTGGAGCATGGTCAGCTCGTAGCGGTCGGTCAGGAGCGCGACCGACGGACGCACCGACGGCAGGGGTGCTGCGGGCAGCGGCCGAGGCTCTTCGACACCGTTGTCGAAAGCAGGCCACGAGTCTGTGAGCGAGGCGCCGATGCCCCGAAGCTCGTCGGTCATGCACTCACGGTAGGCCAGCAAACCCACCTGGGCGGGGCGAACAGGGCCAAGGCGGCATCTTGTCTCAGCATGCGGATCGTCACGGTCCCGTCCGGGCTACTTCTGTCCGACGAACCAGCGCCGGACCTGGGCCACGCGCGCGGCGAGCTGGTCGGCGGTCGCGAGCGGCACCTCCGGCCCTCCGCACGTGCGGCGCAGCTCGGCGTGCACCATGCCGTGCGGCTGCCCGCTGCGCTTGGCCCAGGCCGATACGAGCTTGGACAGCTCCTTGCGCAGCTCCGCCGCGCGGCGGTGCTCCTGCTCCGACCGCTCGTTCTCCGCCTGGCGGGCGGTCGGCGCACCCCCGCGGGCCTTGAGGTGGTCCGCCTGGCGCTGGCGCAGCAGGGTCGCCACCTGGTCCGGCTCCAGGAGCCCGGGCAGGCCGAGGAAGTCCTGCTCCTCCGCTGAGCCGAGGTCGGCGCTCGTGCCGAACTCGCCGCCGTCGAACAGGACCCGGTCGAACGAGGCCTGGGCCTCCAGCGCCTGGAACGAGCCGAGCAGCTCGCTCGACGCCTTCTCCTCCTTGTTCGCCTCCGCGACGAGCGCGGCCTCCGGGTCGTACTCGATGCCCTGTTCCTCGGCAGTGCGCGGACGGTCGAGCGCGTGGTCGCGCTCCTGCTCCATCGTGCCCGCCAGGTTCAGCAGCGGCGCGACGCTCGGCAGGAAGATCGACGCCGTCTCGCCGCGCTTGCGGGCGCGCACGAACCGGCCGATGGCCTGCGCGAAGAACAGCGGCGTCGAGGCGCTGGTGGCATACACGCCGACGGCGAGGCGGGGCACGTCAACGCCCTCCGACACCATGCGCACGGCCACCATCCAACGGTCGTCGCCCTGCGCGAACTCCTCGATGCGCCCGGACGCGCCCTCGTCGTCGGACAGGACGACGACCGGACGCCTGCCGGTGATCTCGTGCAGGTGCTTCGCGTAGGCGCGCGCGTTGTCCTGGTCGGTGGCGATGACCAGACCACCGGCATCGGGCACGGTGCGGCGCACCTCGGTCAGGCGCTTGTCCGCGGCCGCGAGCACCGACGGGATCCACTGCCCCTCCGGGTCCAGGGCGGTACGCCACGCCTGGCCGGTCATGTCCTTGGTCATGGCCTCGCCGAGCCGGGCGCTGACCTCGTCGCCCATCTTGGTGCGCCAGCGCATGTCACCCGCGTAGGACATGAACAGGACGGGGCGGACCACGTGGTCGCGCAGCGCCTCGCCGTAGCCGTAGGTGTAGTCGGCCTTCGAGCGGCGGATGCCCTCGCGGTCGGGCTCGTACTCCACGAACGGGATGGCGGACGTGTCGCTGCGGAACGGGGTACCGGTGAGCGCCAGCCGACGGTCCGCCACCTCGAAGGCCTCGCGGACGGCGTCGCCCCAGCTCAGGGCGTCACCGCCGTGGTGGACCTCGTCCAGGATCACGAGCGTCGGCGCGGCCTCCGTGCGGGCGCGGTGCAGCGCGGGCTTGGCGGCGACCTGCGCGTAGGTGAGCGCGACGCCGTCGTAGTGCGAGCCGTGCCTGCCCTGCGAGTTCTTGAACTGCGGGTCGATGCGGATGCCGACGCGGGCGGCGGCGTCGGCCCACTGGGTCTTCAGGTGCTCGGTGGGTGCGACCACCGTCACCCGCCGGACGATGCCCTGCTCGAGGAGCTCGGTGGCGATGCGGAGCGCGAACGTCGTCTTGCCCGCGCCCGGGGTGGCGACGGCCAGGAAGTCCCGCGGGTTCTTCTCGCGGTAGAGCTCCAGGGCCTCCGCCTGCCAGGCGCGCAGACTCGACGCCGTACCCCAGGGGGCACGACGTGGAAAGGCAGGGCTGAGCGACGATGCGGCCGCAGACGACGGTGTGTGGGGCAGCTGCTGCGGCTGGCTCGTCACTTGGTGGAGTCGCCCTCGCCGCCGTCCTGCGGGTCACGGAGACCCTCGTAGATCTCCTTGCACTTGGGACAGACCGGGAACTTGCCCGGGTCCCGGCCCGGGACCCACACCTTGCCGCAGAGTGCGATCACCGGCTTGCCGCTCAGCGCGGACTGCATGATCTTCTCCTTGCGCACATAGTGCGCAAAGCGTTCGTGGTCCCCGGGTTCGGTCTCCTCCCGGGTCTCCTCGCGCTCGAGGACGCTCGTACCGCCCTGCGTGCGGGGGTCGTCCTGCGGGTTGGAGAGTGGTTCGGTCATGCCGAGAAGTCTACGCGGGACCACCGACAGCCACTTCGGCTGGACACGCTCGGGAGCAGGTTCGGGACCGCCCTTCGGCGATCGGGCCGCGGAAAGGCTTGCGGTGGTGTCGGTGACCACGGCTATAACTGTCTGCATGTCACATCCCCGCCCCGAGAGGAGCCTCACCCTGCCCGACGACGGCGCCGCCTCCCACCTCGCCGAGACCCTCGCCACCACGCTGACCGACGATCTGCCGGAACCCGACTGGCCGGACTTCGGCGACAACGACGAGGCCGCGCGCCGCGCGGTGGCCGCCGTTGCCGCCATGCTCGGCCGCCCCATCCCGGAACGCCCCAAGGAACCGCGCTCGTCGAGCGAGTGGCTCGCCCGCAAGTGGGACGTCGACGAGAGCGTGCTGGTCAACGTCTCGCGCGACATGTCGCGCACGCTGCAGCGCCTGCACGCCTACGCCCTCCAGCGCTGGGTGGAACGCCACCCTGACGACGTCGCGGTGTTCGGCCCCGGCGGAGCGCCGCAGCGCGCCGCGCTCGACCTCGGCAACGGCACCTCGGTGAGCGTGCCCGCCGTGGCGACGGTCCTCTTCCCCGCCGGGTCGGCGTACGAGACGCCCGTGGCCGTCGAGGTGGCCTACCGGTACGGGACGCCGACCGTCACGGCCTTCACCCCGCCCGGTGGCCTCGCCCTCGCCGAACGCGTCCTCGCCGACCTGACGCGCACGCTGGAGGACGAGCACCCCTACCGTGGCGGCGTCCTGTCGGCGCGGGCGTCGACCGGTGCGGTGGAGCTGACGCCGGTCAAGCACACCGTGCAGGTGCGCGGCGACGTCGTGCTGCCCGCCGACCTCTGGCGCGAGGTGGACCTGTTCTGCTCGAGCGTCACCACCCGCCGCGACGCGCTGCGCGCGCTGGGCCACACGACGTCGCGCGGCCTGCTGCTGGCCGGCAAGCCCGGCGTCGGCAAGACCAAGCTCACGCGCGTGATCGCGACGGAGCTCGCTGGACCGCTCACGGTGGTGCTCGTCACCGCTGAGGTGCTGCGCACCTGGATGACCGAGCTCTACGAGGAGATCCGTGGCCTCGGCCCGTGCCTCGTGGTACTGGAGGAGATCGACTCGGTGGCCTCGAAGGGCTCGCGCGGCGACACCTCGTTCGCCGAGTTCCTCGACGCCCTGGACGGCACGCGCAGCTCGGACGACGTGCTCACCGTCGCGACCACCAACGACCCCGAGGCCCTTGACCCGGCGGTCAAGCGGCCCGGCCGCTTCGACACCATCATCGAGGTGCCGCCGCCGGACCAGGCCGGCCGCACGGAGATCCTGCGGCTCTTCCTCCCGCCGCACGCCCCCGTCGACATCCCCCTCGTGGCCTCCTACCTCGACGGCGCGACGGGCGCCGACCTGCGCGAGGTCGCCCGCCGTTCGATCCTCGAGCACGGGCCCGACGGGCTCACCACCGACCGGGTCACCGACGTGGCGACGTCCGGCCGGTGGAAGCCCGCACCCGTGGCGGGCAACTACCTCTGACAAGCCGCTACAGCCCCTGCCAGTCCGGCTTGTCGGCGTACGTCTGCCGGTAGTAGTCGGCGAGCTGCAGGCGCGACGCGGCCGCGTCGTCGACCAGCACCGTGGCGTGCGGGTGGAGCTGCATGATGGTCGCGGGCCACATCGCCGAGATCGGGCCTTCGACGAGCTGGTGCACCGCCTCTGCCTTGGCCCGTCCGGACGCCAGGAGCACGAGGTGCCGCGCCGACATGATGGTCGCGAGGCCCTGGGTGAGGCAGTGCCGGGGCACGTCCTCGACGGACCCGCCGAAGAACCGCGCGTTGTCCTCGCGGGTCTGCTTCGTCAGGGTCTTGATCCGGGTGCGGGACGCGAGCGACGAGCCCGGCTCGTTGAACGCGATGTGCCCGTCCGTGCCGATGCCGAGGATCTGCAGGTCGACGCCGCCCGCGTCCGCGATGCTCGCCTCGTACGCGGCGCAGGCGGCCGGCAGGTCCGCCGCGAGGCCGTCCGGACCCTGCACGGCCTCGGGGGCGAGGTCGACGCGGGACGCGAACTCCTTCTCGATGACGTTGCGGTACCGCTCGGGATGGTCGGCCGGCAGGCCGACGTACTCGTCGAGCATGAACGCCCGGGCGCGCGCGAACGAGAGGCCTTCCTTGTGCCTGCGCACCAGCTCGTCGTACACCGCGAGCGGTGACGAGCCGGTGGCCAGCCCGAGCACCGCCTCGGGGTTGGCCAGGACCAGCCCTTCGACGGCGTCCGCCGCCAGCCTCGCGAGCTCGTCCGGTGGAGCGATCACGACCTCCATCAGCTTCTCCTTCCCAGGACGGCGGCGCCCACCGCCGCGACCGGAACGTGCGTCGGCGCGAGCTGGACCCGCTCCGCCAGCTTGAGCGACCCGAGGAACGGCGACACCTTGGCCTGCTCCCGCAGGGCGTCCTGCACGGCGTCCAGCAGCTCCGTGCCGAGCTGGGCCACGCCACCGCCGAGCACCACGTGGCGCACGTCGGTGGTCAGTACCAGCAGCCGCACGGCCGAGGCGGTGGCCGAGGCGAACCGGTCCTTGACCGCGACCGCCTCCTGGTCGCCCGCGCGTGCGGCCTCGAACAGCTCCACCGGCGACGGCTTGCCGTGCCGCGACGGCCACGCCGCTTCCAGCGCCCTGCCCGACGCGAACCGTTCCAGGCAGCCGCGCTGCCCGCAGGGGCACTCCGGCCCGAGCGGGTCCACCGGGACGTGCCCGATCTCGCCGGCCGCCCCGCTCACGCCACGCCGGAGCTGCCCCTCGAGCACCAGCCCGGACGCGAGGCCCGTGCCCAGCGCGAGGAACGCGAGGTCCGCGTGGTCGTGCGCGCCGCCCGCCTTGTCCGCAGCACGTTCGAGCACGTGTGCCGCACCGACGGCCGCGACGTTGAGGTCGTTCTCCACCACCACCGGCACACCGGCCAGCTCGGCGGACAGCAGCTCGGCGAGCGGGAGCTCGTCGTCGTGCACGCCGAGGTTGACCGCATGCTTCACGGTGCCTGACCGGTGGTCGACGATGCCCGGGATACCCAGCCCGACGCCGGCCACGTCTGCGAGCCCCACCCCGCCCGACGCCACGACGTCGCGCACCGCCTGCGCCGCACCGGCGACGAGGCCCTCGGCGCCGTGCACGGTCGTCCGCCGCACGGTGCCGACCACCTCGCCCTCGGGGTCGAGGAGCGCGCCGAGGATCTTCGTCCCGCCGATGTCGAGGCCGACCGTGTACGCGGGCACCGGCCCGGACCCGGTCCGGGCGCCCCCCTTCCGCTTGCCGACCTTTCCCATCCCAGCCTTTCGCTCGCTGGGCTCGTCCTGGCTGGACGTGCCCGTACCGGACCTGCTACCCATCAGCCCTTCACCGCGCCGGAGACCAGACCACCGGTCATCCGGCCCTGCACGATCAGGAAGAAGATCACCGCGGGGATCGCGATGAGCACGGACGCCGCCATGACCGAGCCCCAGTTGGTGGCCTGCGTCGCCTGCACGAACGTGCGCAGCCAGAGCGGCAGGGTCATCGACTCGGGCCGCTGCATGATCACCAGGGCCGTGACGAACTCGTTCCACGCCTGGAGGAAGGCGAAGACGCCGGTGGCCACGAGGCCGGGAGCGAGCAGCGGGAACGTGACGCGCCAGAACGCACCGGCCCTCGAACAGCCGTCGATCATCGCCGCCTCCTCCAGCTCCTTGGGTACACCGTTGACGAATCCGCGCAGCGTCCAGATGGTGAACGGCAGCACGCCTGCGGTGTACACGAGCGTCAGGCCGATGATCGTGTTCAGGAGCTGCCAGCCGTCGACGATCCGGAACATCGAGATGATCATCGCCTCTCCCGGGATCATCTGGACCACTAGGATCAGCACGATAAAGGTGCGGCGGCCCTTGAACTGGAACCGGGTGAGGGCCAGCGCGGCGACGAAGCCGACGACGAGCGTGATGACGAGGGTCAGGAACGTGACCCCTATCGAGTTCGCGACGGCGGGCGGGAACGGGGCCCGCACCTGGCCGAACATCGCCGCGCGGTAGTTGTCCAGCGTGAAGACGTCCGGCGTCGGGAAGAACGCCAGGTTCTCGCCGCGGATCCGGTTGTTCGGCAGGAACGAGGTGTTGACCATCCAGTACACGGGGAAGGCCGAGAGCGCGAAGACGACGAGGGCCAGGGCACCGAACCCCGTGTCGGCGATTCGTTTGCGGATCTTGATCACAGCTCTTCCTCCCGCAGCGTGCGCCGCACATAGGGGTAGGCGATGGCCAGCATGACGACCACGAAGATGACGCCGATCGCGCTCGCCAGGCCGTAGTGCCCCTGGGCCATGCCCTGCTGGTAGATGTAGACGCCGATGGTGTTGGTCAGGTCGCGGTCGCCGCCGATGTCCTGCAGCACGAACACCTGGGTGAACAGCTTCAGGTCCCAGATCATCGACAGGACCACGAGCACCGTGATGATGCTGCGCACGTAGGGCAGCTGGATGAGCCGGAAGCGCTGGAACGCGCTGGCGCCGTCGAGCTGTGCCGCCTCGATGACCTCGCCGGGGATCTGGGTGAGGCCCGCGTACAGCGTGAACGCGACGAAGGGCACGGCGCCCCACACGACGATGCAGGTCAGGATCACGAAGAACGACAGCGGGTCGAGCAGCCAGGAGTAGCCGAACCACCGGTCGCCGGTGATCGCGGTGAGCACGTTGTTCACCACGCCGTACTGCGTGTCGAAGACCCAGCCCCACACGGTGGTCGCGGACAGCGACGGCATGGCCCAGGCCAGCAGCAGGCCGATGGAGACCAGGAGCCGCAGGCCCTTGCCGATGCGCATCATCAGCAGCGCCACGAGCATGCCGATCACCATCGTGATGACCACGAGGACGACCATGAGCACGAAGCTGCGCAGCAGCACCGTCCAGAAGCCCTCGACGTCGGTCAGCACCGTCGCGTAGTTGTCGAGCCCCACCCACTCGGCGGGCTGGCCCATGAGCTGGGCGCGCTCGTACTCCTGGAACGACATGACGACCAGGCGAAGAACCGGATAGCCGGTCAGCAGGCCGAGGATGACCATCGTCGCCGACAGCAGCAGCCAGGGCAGGAAAGGGTTCCGGCGTGGCTGCCGGATCTCTTGGCGGGGTGGCGCCGTGGGTTCGAGAAGTGTCGTGCTCATGTCCTGTCTTCCTCGCAAGGCGGCCGACACCTCTCCCTCGAAGAGCGGCCGCGAGCATCAGGCGGGCAGTGGCATCCCGCCCCGCCCGGGTTTCTGGGGTCGCACCGGGCGGGGCGGGAAGTCGTGCTGACGCGGGTCAGCTGTTGAGGATCTCCTCGATGTCCGCGTCGAGCTGCTCGGCCACGGTCTTCACGTCGTCCCCGGCGGCGATCTTCGAGAACGCGGTCTGCAGGAGCGCCTGGGCCTCGACGTCTGCCCACTTCGGCGAGGCGGGCGTGAGCTTGGCGTTGGCGGCTGCCTCGACGGCGGCCTTGCCGATCGAGGTCTCCTGGTCGACCTCACCGAAGAGCGACGTCTTGGCCGGGATCAGCCCGTTGCCCGCGAGGATGGACTGGTACTCGTCGCTGAGCAGGATCTCGTAGGCGCTCATCGCGAGGTCCGGACGGGCCGACTTCTGCGCGATGGCGATGTTCGAGCCACCGGCGAACACCTGCGCGGCGCCGCCGTCCTTGCCCGGCAGGGCCATGCCCTGGAGGTCCTTGCCGTACGTGGAGGCGCAGCCCGGGACGCCCTCGGGGTCCTCCGGCTCCTCCGGAGCGTTGATGGACCACTGGATCCAGCTCGGCGCCGAGAGGAAGGCGACCTTGCCCTCGCAGAACGGGACCTGCAGGTCCGTCTCCTGGGCGTCGGACGGGGCGTTGTTGCCCTCGGTCATGATGGTCTGGATCTGCTCCAGGCCGGCGAGGCCGCCCTCGGAGGAGAACCCTGCGTCCCAGGTGCCGTCCTCCGTCTGCTCGGCGACGTAGCCGCCGTTCTCCCAGATGAAGGGGAGGGCGTTGTACCAGTCCTGGCCGGGCCAGTAGACGCCGGACAGGTCGTCGGTCCGCAGGTCGACGGCGGTCTCGACGTACTCGTCGAGCGTCGTCGGCACCGGGGTGTCGCCCAGGACCTGCTCGGAGTAGAAGACGACACGCGCGCCCGAGTAGTACGGCAGCGCGTAGTGCTTGCCCTCCCAGTCGCCGGCCTCGACGAAGCCTGGCAGCAGATCACTGCCGCCGAGGGTCTCGAACTCGTCGGCGGTGATCTCGCGGAAGTAGCCCGCCGAGGTGAACGCGGCGGCCTGGGTGTTGCCGATCTCGACGACGTCGGGGGCGTCCGAGCCGGACAGCGCCGTCGTGTACTTGTCGACGAGGCCGTCCCAGGCCTGCTCCTCGATGACGAGGGTGCTGCCCGCGTTCTCCTCCTCGAAGGTCTTCTTCAGGTAGTCGCGCGCCTCCTTGGGCGTGTCGGTGCCGACGAGCCAGACCCGGACCTCGCCGGGGCCGGTCTCCTCGGGCGCCGCGGCGCCGCCCGCGTTAGCGCAGGCGGTGAGCGCGAGCGTCAGGGTGATCGCCGACGCCGCGGCGCCGACAAGACGGTTTCTGTTCACGTGTCTTCCTCCCGGGATACGACTGTGCGTCGCAGTGCCTGATGAAAAGCGGTGCGTGGTGATGGCTCGAGTGGAAGCTCGAGGTGACGCCTGCCGCCGACGCGTGCGCAACGATGCTCACGAGACCCCCAGCTGGGCGGAAAGCACGAGGACGGCGGCGCCCGCCAGCACCACGTCCTCGTCGAGTGCGGCCATCCGCAGCTGCAGGCCCGAGTTGATGGCCGGCATGGTGCGCTGACGGATGGTGTCCAGCGCGGCCTCGCGCAGGGGACCGTCGAGCAGGTCGCGTGGACCGCTCAGCAGCACCTCCGTGAGGTTGAGCGCGCTGACGACCGGGGCGAGGGTCACACCAAGCACCCGGCCTGCCGACGCCAGTGCGGCGTCGGAATCTTCTTGGGTCCTGTCGGCGGTCGCGCGCCGCAGGGCCGGTACGGACAGGACGGTCTCGAGGCAGCCCACCCGGCCGCAGGCGCACTCGCCGTGATCGACCACCGTGACGTGGCCGATCTCGCCGGCGGCGTCGCCCTGGCCGTGCAGCCGCACGCCGTCGACCACGATGCCTGCGCCGACACCCGCGCCCACGGTGACCACGAGCATGCCGGAGCTGCCGCCGCCGTACGTGAACTCGCCGAGCGCCGCGGTGTTGGCGTCGTTCGCCACGTGCACGGGCAGGCCGAGCCGGTCGCCGAGGATCTCGGCGAGCGGCACGTCGTACCAGCCGCGGTTGGGCGCCTCGACCACTCTGCCGTCCAGGTCGATGATGCCGGGCGAGCCGACGCCGACCCCGATCACCGGGTGGATCGCCGCTGCCACCAGCCGGCGGACGAAGCGGGTGAGCAGGTCGACGAGCTCGTCGCCGGTGCGCCCGTCGATGTCGAGCTGGCGACGCACCATGATCTCGCCGGTGAGGCTGAGGACCGCGCCGCGCATGCGGCCGTACTCGGTGAGGTCGACGGCCACTATCTGGTAGGCGTCCGTGCGGAGGCCGACCAGGATCGCGGGCTTGCCGACGCGCTGGCCGGGCCGTGTGCCGAGCTCCTCCACCAGTCCCTCGGTGATGAGCACCGAGACCAGGTCCGAGATCGTGACGCGGGTGAGCGAGGTCGCTCGTGCGAGGTCGGCCCGCGACGTGGGCCCCTCGTGGAAGAGGTGCTGGAGCACCAGGGACCGGTTGTGCGCCCTGGCGTGCTCGGGCAGCACCTTGGACGTCGCGCGCAGGCGTGCGCCGAGCCCTCGCCCGGTGCCGTTCCGCTCTGTCGTCGTCGCCATGTTTGTTAGTAGACCTCCTTAACAGAGTGCTGTCCATCACCCGGAGCGGCCCGTAACAAGACTGTTACTTGGGTCACGCTGCTCCTGGCCCCCGGACGCCCTCCGTCACCGTGTGCGGATTACTTCAAGTACCTGACGAATCCGAGCCTGCCGTACCTGGCGACGCCGAGCACGGCGTGACCGCAGCGTGATCAAAAGCGGGGCAAAACCCAAGAAAAATTGGGTCACCGGGCCCACAAGTTCACAAAGGGATCACAGTTCCCAGGTGGGACACCTGCGTGCACCGCGGGGCTCCTACTCTCGTCACATGAAGCGCAACCGGTCAGCCAGGGGGGACGCGAGCACGCCCGCGCGCCGACTCGTCCGGACCCTCCTGGCTGCAGTCGTCGGGGGGACCCTCGCCGTCTCCCTCGCCGCCTGCTCGGGTGGTGGGGCGGCTGAGTCCGGCGCCTCCGACGGCGGCGGCGCCGCGCGCTCCGATGCGGTCGCCCCCGACACCGCCGAGGGCGACCTCGCCGACGCGGCGGGCACCGTCGGCCTCGCCGGGTCGCCGGAGGAAGCGGTCGACCGGGAGCTCGTCACCACCGGCAACGCGACGCTCGCCGTGGCCGACCCGTTCGACGCGGCGGAGCAGATCGCCGGCCTCGTCGAGCAGGCCGGCGGCCGCGTCGAGGCACGCGACGAGCGTGCGGCGACCGCGGACGAGCCGGGCAGCGCGTCGATGACGCTCCGTATCCCCGCCGACCGCGTCTCGGCGACGCTGGACGCCCTCGACAAGCTCGGCGAGGTGCGCGACCGCCACGTCGAGACGATCGACGTCACGGGCACCGCGCAGGACCTCGACGCCCGGATCGCGGCGCTGCGCACGTCGACCGACCGGCTGCGCGAGCTCATGGCCGACGCCGACCGCACGTCCGACCTCATCGAGATCGAGGCCGAGCTGGCCACCCGTCAGGCCGAGCTGGACTCGCGGGTCTCCGAGCGGAACCGGCTCTCGGACGAGGTAGCGATGTCCACCCTGCACGTCGAGATCGTCGCCGAGAGCTCGCCTGCCGCCCAGGCACAGCCGGGCGGCTTCCTCGGTGGCCTGTCGGCCGGGTGGAGCGCACTGGTCATGACGTTCAACGTCGTCGTCCTGGTGCTCGGCGCGATCATCCCCTGGCTCGCGCTGGCGGGTGTGGTGCTGCTGGTGGTCGTCGCCGTCCGCAGGCAGATCGCCAGGAACCGCCCCGAAGGTCCCACCCTGCTCGAGACCGCGACGCCGGCACCGGCGCCGACCGACTGACCCTGCCCGGTCGGCGGCTCGCGGCTCAGTCCGTGATGGCCAGCGCGTCGATCTCCACGAGCATCTCCTCGCGCGGCAGGCCAACCATCACGGTGGTCCGGCTCGGCAGCACGCCGCTCGGGCAGTGCTTCGCGACGAACGCGCCGTACGCCTCGTTCATCGCCGCGAAGTCGTCGCGCGTGGTCAGGTAGACCCGGAGCATCACGACGTCCTCGAACGACGCGCCGCCCGCCTCGACGATCGCCCGCACGTTCTCCAGGGTGCGCGTGGTCTGCCCGGCGACGTCGTCGAGGTGCACGTACTCCCCCGTCGCCGGATCGGTCGGGCCCTGCCCCGAGACCTGCAGGAACGGTCCCTTGCGCACGCCCTGGTGGAACGTGAACGCGGGGGCAGGGGCGTCGGGGGTGGAGATGGCGGTCTTGGCGGTCATCGGGGTTCTCCTCGTTCGGGTGGTGCGGTGGCCGGGGTGCGGCGCTCGGGCGGTGCGGCAGGTCAGAAGTCGAGAGTGATCCGCTCGGCGACCTCGTCGCCGCGGGTCACGAAGCCGGTGCGGTACTTGTCGAGAGTCGTGCACGGGTGCGAGATGCCGAACCCGACGACGTCGCCCGGCTCCAGCGCTCGCCCGGCCGCCGGGTCCACCGCGAGGTAGGCGTGCTGGTCGTTGAGGGCGGTCACGCGCGCACCAGCCAGCGGGTCGGCAGCGCCCAGCCGCCCTGCGGCGTCGGGCGTCCGCGCGACGAGCGGCGTCGGCAGGTCGATGTCGAACGACACGTCCCGGCGGCCCAGACCGCAGATGACCAGGCCCGGCTCCGGTGCGGACAGCACGGAGCCCCAGACCGTGATCGCCGGCCGCAGTGCCGCGGCGCCCAGGCGCGTCCACGGGTCGGCACGCAGGTAGTGGCCGTGGTCGTGCGTCACGTAGGCACCCGACCGCAGCACCACCCGGGTCGGCACGTCGGCTCCCGTGGCGTCCCGGAGCGGCCCGGTCAGGCGGTTCGTGACGACGTCGGCGAACGCGCTGCCGCCCGCGCTCAGCACCGTCGGCCCGTCGACGAGACCGCCGATCTGCGCGCCGACGGCCCGCAGGTCGTCGCACCACCTGCCGACGGCGGCCAGCTCCTCGTCGCTCGTGCCACCGGCTACCGGTCCCTCGTAGCCCGCGACCCCGGTCAGCCGCAGCACCGCGTCGTGCACGCGGACCGCGAGCACCACGGCGTCGGACACCGTGCGGACGCCCGTACGACCGCCCGGCACGCCGAGCTCCACGAGCACGCCCAGCCGTGCGGTCACCTCGGGGGCCGCGCCGGCGAAGCCGGCCGCGAGCAGGTCGACGCCGCGGTCGGAGTCCACGTACACCCACACCTCGTCGGCGGTTCGGTCGGCGCCGCCGTCGGCGAGCGCCGTCCGGAGCCACGCGATGTCGCGGGGGTCGACGAGCTCGTTCGCGAGGAAGGCGCGGCGTCCCGCACCGGGAAGGCCCCAGCCGAGCGCCGTGCGGAGCTGTGCGGGCGTCGCCACCGTGGCTCCCCAGGCCCCCGCGGCGACCTGCCGCGCCCAGATCTCGCGGGACATGTGCGTCTTGACGTGCGGCGCGTGCTCGACGCCCGCGCCCGCGAAGGCCGCCGCCACCGTCCCGATGTTGTGGTCGAGGGCCGCCTCGTCGATGGTCAGCAGCGGCCAGGTGAGCGTGGGGTCGTCGATGCGCAGCACACCCACATCCTGCCGTGTCCCGGGCGCTCCGCGCACGCGTCCCGGATCAGCCGACGGCCCGGGCCGCGGACCCCGCGCGGGCCGGGCGCAGCCCGTGGCCCGGCGTGGCACCGGTGAGCTGCCCGGCCGCGAGCACGGGGACGCCGCCGACGAGCACGTCCTCGATACCCACGGCAGGAGTCCGCGGCGCCTCGTACGTCGCATCGGAGCGGACGCGGCCGGGGTCGACGAGCGCGAGGTCGGCGACGGCGCCCGGCGCCGTCAGGCCACGGTCCGCCAGCCCGAACCGCCGGGCCGCCCGGGCGGACAGGTGCTCCGCCGCGTCCCACCAGGTCCAGGAGCCGCGCCGCACGTGCTCGTCGAGCAGCCGGGCGAACGCGCCCCAGCCGCGGGGGTGCGGGCTGCCGCCCCAGTAGATGGCGTCCGACCCGGCGAGGTGCCCCTCGTGCCCCGCCAGCGTGCGGACCGACTCGGGCGAGTTGGTCGGCGGCTGCGCGAACACGCAGCTCGCACGCAGCCTCGTGGTCGTCAGCACCTCGACCACGGTGTCGGGGGCGGACCGGCCGAGCCGCGCGGCGACGTCGGGCAGGCTGCTGCCCTCGGCCCACTCCATGCCGGGGACGGACGCGAAGGTGATGCGCGGCCAGAGGTCGGTCAGGCCGGCGAAGTGCTCGGCGAGGCGGACGGCGGTCGCCGGGTCGCGCAGGGCGTCGATCGTCGCGCGGGCATCGGCCAGCGGCAGCCAGGTCGGCAGTGCGACCATCGACAGGATCGAGCATCCACGCAGGTAGGGATAGGAGTCGTAGGTGACGTCGCGGCCCGCGGCCCGCGCTCCCCCGACGTGCTCGAGGAGCTCACGGGCAGGGCCGTGCAGGTGGGACACGTGCGTGGCGACGTCGGACGCGCGCGCGATCCGCATCAGCTCGTCGAGCGCCGCGCCGCTCTTGTCCTCGTACCCGCGCATGTGGCTCACGTGCGGCAGGCCGCGCGCCGCGGCGACCTTCGCGAGCGCGACGAGCTCCCGTTCGTCGGCATACGCGGCGGGCACGTACTCGAGACCGGTCGAGAGGCCGCAGGCGCCGTCGTCCATCGCCTGTTCCAGCAGGCCGACCATCGCGGCCACCTCCGCGTCGGACGCCGGCCGCTGCGCGGCCCCGAGCACCCGGTAGCGCAGGGTGCCGTGCGGGGCGAGGTACGCGACGTTCACCGGGACCGTGCGGTGGTAGGTGCCCAGCAGATCGCCGACGGACCCGCCGGTGAACGTGGGGTGCGCCCCGTTGATGGCGGCGAAGTACGTGCTCGCCCAGTCGTGGGTCGCGCGGTCGCTCGGGGCGAACGAGACGCCGTCCTGCCCCGTCACCACCGTGGTGATGCCCTGGCGCAGCATCGCGAGCTGCACGTCCTGCTCGAAGACGGCGGCCTCGGCGTGCGTGTGCGCGTCCACGAAGCCGGGCAGCACCACCCGGCCGCCGGCGTCGAGGACCTCCGTGCCCGGCTCGACACCTGGTCCCGCACCGTCCGAGGCGCCGGTACGGGTGATCGTCGCGATCCTGCCGCGCACCACGTGCAGGTCCGCCGGCTCGGACAGGGTTCCGTCGGGCTGCGGCACGCGGGCGGCGCGGACCAGGATCGTGCCGGTCATCCGTCGGCCTCCGGCGCCTCGGGGACCTTGGGGGCCTCCGGGGCCGGGACGCTCGTCGGCAGGTTCTCGGCCCCGCCGTCGTCCCGCCAGCCGCCCATCCCCGCCCAGCCGCCGACGGCGGTCTCCGCCGCCAGGTCCCGCGGGTAGCCCTGGACGCCGGGCCGGGTCTGCCATGGGTGGGGCCCGGCGAGCGGCCGGTACTCGACGCCGTACGCGTCGAGGCGGGGCAGGTGCCGCCGCTCGAGGCGGCTTAGGAACTCCTTCGACGCGGCGGAGCCCTGCGTCCGGTCGCGCTGCGGCGACCAGGCGACCTCGGCGAACGCCGCGAGCCGGGGAAAGGTCGCGTAGTCGATGCGCCGGGCGCTGTCGAGATGCTCGGTCCACACCTGGGCCTGCGCCCCGAGCAGCCGCCCCCGCCCTCGTTGAGTGCTGGGTATTTGTGGGGTCGAGGCCTCCTGACCCCACAAATACCCAGCAC
>NZ_JBHXBG010000067.1:0-28740 GCF_042726755.1 Promicromonospora sp. NPDC060271
TCGCCAACAGGCCGTCGGCGAAGTAGAGCGAGCGTCCGGACAGACGCTCTACTTCGCGGGCTTGGCGGGGCGGGCGGCCAGGGCGGCGGCGTACAGGTCCCGCTTCGGGACGCCTGCCGTCTCCGCCACCTCGGCCACCGCCGCCTTGAGGCGTTCACCGGCCGCTACCCGTTCCAGGACCTCGCCCACCACGTCGTCCACGCTCGCGTGCACCTCGGGTGCGCCGCTGACCACCACGCAGATCTCGCCGCGGAGCTGCTCCGCCTCCGCCCGCCCGGCGAGGTCGGCCAGCGGGCCGCGCAGCACCTCCTCGTAGGTCTTGGTGAGCTCACGCGCGACGGCGGCGGGCCGGGCCTGACCGAACGCGACGGCCATGGCGGCCAGCGTCTCCGCTATCCGGTGCGGCGCCTCGAAGAACACCATGGTGCGGGGCTCGGTGGCCAGGGCACCGAGCGTCCGGGCGCGGTCGCCGGCCTTGCGCGGCAGGAAGCCCTCGAAGGTGAAGCGGTCGGTCGGCAGGCCGGAGAGCGCCAGCGCCGTCAGCACCGCGCTCGGTCCCGGTGCCGCGGTGACGCGCAGGTCACGCTCGACGGCGCGCTCCACGATCCGGTACCCGGGGTCCGAGACGGAGGGCATCCCGGCGTCGGTCACGACCACCACCGTGCCGCCCCCGGCGACCACGTCGAGCAGCTCGTCGGCCCGTGCCGTCTCGTTGTGCTCGTGGTAGCTGGTCACCCGGCCGCGCACCTCGACCCCGAGCCGGCCGACCAGGGCGTGCAGCCGGCGGGTGTCCTCCGCGGCCACGACGTCGGCCTGGGCCAGCAGGCGGATCAGTCGCGGTGAGGCATCCTCCGTGTTGCCGATCGGCGTGGCGGCCAGGACGAGGGAGCCGGCCTCGGGCGCTGGCCCGGGAACCAGGGACGGTTCGGTCATGAACCACAGGGTCCCACGCTCTATGCTGGCCCGGTGTCTCAGCAGCCTGACGCCACAGAAGCGCATTTCGCCGCAACGGAGCAGGCTCTGCCCGGAACGTACGGCGCGCACATGCGCCGTGAAGCGGTCGCCGGCAACATGACGCGCACCGGGTCGTTCCCCGCCGTCGGGCAGCGGGCCGCTGAGCCCGAACCCCCGGTGCGCGACCGGCTCCTGCGCGACCTGCTGGGCGAGCGCCGTCTCGCGCTCGGGCGGACCGTCAACGACCGGTTCTGGGGCGTGCTCGGTGCTCTCGTGGTGACCGCGATCGCCGCCGGAGCGCGGCTGTGGGAGCTCGGCCGCCCCGGCAAGCTGGTCTTCGACGAGACCTACTACGTCAAGGAGGGCTGGTCGCTGGCCAGCCTCGGTTTCGAGGCGGCGTGGCCCGACGAGCCGAACCCGGCGTTCGAGGCGGGCGACGTCAGCTCGTACAAGACCGACGAGGCCGAGTACGTGGTCCACCCGCCGGTCGGCAAGTGGATGATCGCCATCGGGATGCGCCTCATGGGCGGGGCCCAGGACCCGATGCACTGGCGCATCGCCAGCGCCGTGATCGGCATCCTGGCCGTGCTGCTGATGGTGCGGATCGCCCGGCGCATGTTCTCGTCCACCGTGCTGGGTCTGGTCGCCGGCCTGCTGCTCGCGGTCGACGGCGAGGCGATAGTGCACTCGCGCACCGGCCTGCTCGACCAGTTCCTCATGTTCTGGGTGCTGGTCGCGTTCGGCTGCCTGGTGCTGGACCGCGAGTGGGCCAGACGCCGGCTCGCGGACCGCGTGGCGCAGATCGTCGAGGCCGGCGGGGCGATCGGGAAGTACGGGCCGCGGCTGGGCTTCCGCGGCTGGCGGCTCGCGGCCGCGGTGTCGCTGGGCCTCGCGTGCGGCGTCAAGTGGTCGGGCCTTTACTTCGTCGCGGCGTTCTGTCTCCTCACCGTGATCTGGGACATGACGGCCCGCCGCACCGCGGGCGTCGAGCGCTGGTGGGAGGACGCGCTGGTGGTCGACGCCGTCCCGGCTGCCCTGGTCATGCTGCCCACCGTCGTCGCCGTCTATGTCGCGTCCTGGTCCGCGTGGTTCGCGCACCCGAAGTCGTACCTGCGCAACTGGGCCGAGGTGAACGGCGTCGTGCCGCCGACGTGGTGGCCCGACTGGGGCTGGGCGCAGGGCGCCTGGGAGGCCGGGCGGTCGCTGTGGGAGTACCACCACATGATGTGGGACTTCCACACGGGCCTGGACTCGGACCACAACTACGCGTCGCACCCGCTGGGCTGGATAGTGCAGTGGCGTCCGACGTCGTTCTACTGGGACAAGTACACGCCAGGTCAGGGCCCCTGCCCAGCCGACGCCGTGAGCGACTGCGCGACCGCTGTGACGTCGCTCGGCAACCCGCTGCTGTGGTGGCTCGGCGCGGTCGCGATCCCCATCGTGCTGGTGCTCGCCATCCGGTTCCGCGACTGGCGCGGCGCCGCCGCCCTGACGGGGATCGCCGCGGGCTGGCTGCCCTGGTTCCAGTACTCGTGGCCGCTGGCCGACCGGACCATCTTCACGTTCTACACGATCGTGTTCACGCCGTTCGTGATCCTGACCCTCGTGTCCCTGCTGGCCGTGGGGATCGAACGGACCCCGCGCAGGAGCGGTGACCGGCGCATCGTGTGCTGGCTCGCGGCCGTGGTGGTGGTGCTGATCGTGGGCGTGAGCGTGCTCTACTACCCGATCTGGACGGCGATGCCGGTGCCCTACGACTACTGGCAGCGGCTCATGGTGCTACCGAGCTGGATCTGACCGCAGCACCTCTGATCAGCGGGCCGCTGATCAGAGGGCAGCTGATCAGAGGGCTGCGGAGTCGCGCAGGTCCACGCCCGCTGCCGTGAGCTCCCGCTCCGCGACCTCGCCCTGCGCCTGCGACACGGGGATCGTCAGGTCGGTCAGCACCCGGGCCGCCAGACCCGCGCGGCGGGCGTCGAGCGCTGTGTGCTTCACGCAGTGCGACTCCACGAGACCGACGACGTCGACGGCGGTGATCCCGGCGTCCTCCAGGACCGTCGCCAGCGTGCGGCCGTGCTCGTCCGCGCCCTCGAAGCCCGAGTACCCGTGCGAGTACTGGCCCTTCTTGAGCCGGACGTCCGGGTCGAGGTCGGCCAGCGCGGGGTGCAGCTCGGCGTTGGGCGTGCCTGCGATGCCGTGGGGCGGCCAGGAGTCGACGAAGTCGGGGGTGTCGCTGAAGTGCTCGCCCGGGTCGATGTGCCAGTCCTGCGTGGTCACGACCGTGGTGTACCGGTCGCGGTGCGCTGCGGCGTAGGCCGCGACACGGTGCGCTATCTCGTTCGCGCCCTCGGTGGCGAGCTCGCCACCCTCGCAGAACGTTGGCTGCACGTCGACGACGACGAGGGCCCGCCGTACGCGCTCGGACTCGGTGAGGCTCATGCCCCCACTCTGCCACTGGCCTCGGTGGGCGGTGGTCGGTAGTTCGTCACATGATCGGCACCTCGGAATGCCGATCACCTGACAAATTGCCGACCATCCGTCCTCGGGCGGTGCTTGGATGGGTCCGTGAATCTCATTGCTGGTCGACGTGCCTCTGGATCGCGTCTCACCGTGGCCGGGATCGCCGGGGCGGCACTGCTGCTCGCGGGCTGCACCGGCTCGCCCGAACCGGGCGTGGTGTCGCCGAGCCCGACCGCCTCGGCGAGCGCGGCGACGTCGGGCACGGAGCCCTGGGATGGCGCGGTGACCGCCGACGTCGAGGTGGTCGCGGAGGAGCTTCCGGTCCCGTGGGGTCTCGCGCCGCTGCCCGGTGGACGATTCCTCGTCACGATGCGTGACACCGCCCAGCTCGCCGTGGCGCACCCGACCGGCGACGTCGAGCCGCTCGCCTGGTCCGGGGGCGCGCAGCAGGTCGCCGACCAGACCGTGGCCGACGGCGAGGGCGGGCTCCTCGGCGTCGCGGTCGACCCGGACGACGCCGGCCCGCTGTTCACCGTCTTCCTGTACCGCACGGGGGAGCGGGACAACGCGGTGCTGCGCGCGGAGCTGGACCTGGACGACCTGACGCTCGGCGACCTGACGACGGTGCTCGACGGCATCCCCAAGGCCTCGAACCACAACGGCGGCCGGATAGCGCTCGGGCCCGACGGCTACCTGTACGTCGCGACGGGCGACGCCGGTGACCCCGCCAACGCGCAGGACCCGGAGTCGCTGGCAGGCAAGATCCTGCGTGTCACGCCCGACGGCGAGCCGGCGCCCGGCAACCCGGATGCCGGCTCACCGGTGTGGTCGATGGGCCACCGCAACGTGCAGGGCCTCGGCTGGGACCCCAGCGGGCGGATGTTCGCCGGCGAGTTCGGCCAGGACCAGCTCGACGAGCTGAACGTCATAGAGCCCGGCGGCAACTACGGCTGGCCGGAGGTCGAGGGCCCGGGCGACCAGGCCGGCTTCATCGACCCGGTGGCATGGTGGCCGACGTCGGAGGCGTCGCCGTCGGGCATCGCCGTGACCGAGGAGGCCGTGTACCTGGCGTCCTTGCGGGGCGAGCGCCTGTGGCGCGTGCCGCTGCTCGGGGAGGCTTCGGCGGTGGCGGACGGCGAGAGCCCCGGTTTCGGGGAGCCGCAGGCGCTGCTGGAGGGGGAGTTCGGCCGGCTCAGGGCGGTTCACGCGGGGCCGGACGGCGAGCTCCACGTGCTGACGAACAACACCGACGGCAGGGGCGAGCCGATGACCGAGGACGGCCGGGTGGTCGACGACCGGTTGCTGCGGGTCACGCTGACTCCGCCGGAGTGATCCAGGCACCACAGCCACGGCGTATTCCGCTGGGCCCGTGGCTCTAGGATTGGGGAGGTTTTCCCTTCCTTACGAATTGGAGCATCCCGCAATGGCTCGCCACCTTGTTACCAGTGCGCTTCCGTACATCAACGGCATCAAGCACCTGGGGAACATGGTCGGGTCGATGCTCCCGGCCGACGTGTACGCGCGGTACCTGCGGCAACGCGGTCACGACGTGCTGTACATCTGCGCCACCGACGAGCACGGCACGCCGGCGGAGCTCGCCGCCGCGAAGGCCGGGCAGCCGGTCGCCGAGTTCTGCGCGGGGGCGCACGAGACGCAGAAGGAGATCTACGACGGCTTCGGCCTGACGTTCGACTACTTCGGCCGCAGCTCGTCGCCGCAGAACGCCGAGATCACGCAGCACTTCGCACGGCGCCTGCACGAGAACGGGTTCATCGAGGAGCGCGCTATCCGGCAGGTCTACTCGCCGGTCGACGGGCGCTTCCTGCCCGACCGTTACGTCGAGGGCACGTGCCCGCACTGCGGCTACGACAAGGCGCGCGGTGACCAGTGCGAGAACTGCACGCGCGTGCTGGACCCGACCGACCTGATCAACCCCCGCTCGGCGATCAGCGGCTCCACCGACCTCGAGGTGCGGGAGACCAAGCACCTGTTCCTGCTCCAGTCGAAGCTGCAGGGCGAGGTCGAGGCGTGGATCGACGAGAACAGCAAGGAGTGGCCGCTCCTGTCGACGTCGATCGCGCGCAAGTGGCTCGCCGAGGGACTGCACGACCGCGCGATCACGCGTGACCTGGAGTGGGGCGTGCCGGTCCCGGCCGACACCTGGCCGGAGCTCGCCGCCGAGGGCAAGGTCTTCTACGTCTGGTTCGACGCCCCGATCGAGTACATCGGCGCCACCAAGGAGTGGGCGGACGCCGCCGCCGCCGGCGAGACGCGGGACTGGAAGTCCTGGTGGTACGAGGCCGCCGACGTCCGCTACACGCAGTTCATGGCCAAGGACAACGTCCCGTTCCACACGGTGATGTTCCCGGCGACGCAGCTCGGCGTCCGCGAGCCGTGGAAGATGGTCGACTACGTCAAGGGCTTCAGCTGGCTCACGTACTACGGCGGCAAGTTCTCGACGTCGCAGCAGCGCGGCGTCTTCACCGACGCCGCCCTGGAGATCCTGCCGGCCGACTACTGGCGGTACTTCCTGATCGCGAACGCGCCCGAGTCCGACGACTCCTCGTTCACGTGGGAGCACTTCTCCGGGACGGTGAACAAGGACCTGGCCGACACGCTCGGCAACTTCGTGAACCGGGTCCTGACCTTCTCCGCCAAGCGGTTCGGGAACACCGTTCCCGAAGGCGGCGAGCCGGGCGAGGCCGAGGCGAAGCTGGGGGCGGAGGTCGCCCGGCTCCTGGCCGAGCTCGAGGAGCACATGGAGGCTCTCCAGTACCGCAAGGCCGCGAACGCGGTGCGCGCCCTGTGGTCGGCGGGCAACGCGTACCTGGTCGAGAAGGAGCCGTGGAAGCAGGTCAAGACGGACGAGGCCGCGGCCGCCGTCACGCTGCGTACGGCGATGAACCTGATCCACCTGTACGCCGTGGTCTCCGAGCCGTTCATCCCGGCGAGCGCGGCGACGCTGCGCGGGGTGTTCGCGCTCGACGACGACACCGCCACCTGGGTCACACCCGAGGCGGCGACGTCGCTGGACGCTGTGCCCGCCGGCGCGAGCTTCACCGTGCCGCCGGTGCTGTTCGCCAAGATCAGCGACGAGGATCTGGAGGGGTTCCGCGAGCGGTTCGGCGCCGGGCCGGCGGACTGACCCGGAGATGGCGAAGCGCACGCGGGAGCGCGGCTTTCCGGCCGATCCGGAGCCGCTGCCCGTACCGGTCGTCGACAACCACACCCATCTCGACCACATCGGTGCCGTCCTCGCCGAGGCAGCGCCCGACGGCGAGCCGGCGGGCCAGGCCTGGCCGCCGACCGTGGCCGACCACCTGGCCCGAGCGGCGCGTGCGGGCGTGGACCGGTTGGTCCAGGTGGGCTGCGACCTCCCGTCGGCCCGCTGGACCGCCGACCTCCTCACCTCGTTGAGTGCTGGCTATCTGCGGTCTTCGGCACCCGGAACGGCGCAAATAGCCAGCACTCAACAGGCCAGGGTGGTGGGGGCTGTGGCCATCCATCCGAACGAGGCGACCCTGCATGCCGGGGTGCTCGAGGTGGGGCCGGACGGGCTCGTTCCCGAGGCCGAGGAGCACCACGCGGTGAGCCTCGACGACGCCGTCGCGGAGATCGCCGACCTGGCCAAGGGCAACCAGCGCATCCGGGCGATCGGCGAGACGGGCATGGACCTGTTCCGCACGGGTCCGCGCGGCGAGCAGGCCCAGCGGGCGAGCTTCCGTGCGCACATCGCCCTGGCCAAGGAGCTGGGCCTCGCCCTGCAGATCCACGACCGGGACGCGCACGCCCAGGTCATCGAGGTCCTGCTGGCCGACGGCGCCCCCGAGCGCACCGTCTTCCACTGCTTCAGCGGCGACGCCGAGATGGCCCGCGTCTGCGCGGAGAACGGTTGGTACCTCTCGTTCGCCGGGCCGGTGACGTTCAAGGCGAACCACTACCTGCGGGACGCCCTGACGGCGGCGCCGCGGGAGCTGATCCTGCTCGAGACCGACGCTCCGTACCTCACGCCGCACCCGTTCCGGGGGCAGCCGAACGCCCCCTTCGCGGCGGCCCACACCGTGCGGGCCATGGCGGCCCATCTCGAGGAGGATCTCGACACGTTGTGCGCCGCCATAACCGCCAACTCGGAGCGCGTCTACGGCAATTGGTGAGAATGGCGCGCTGAGCCGGAGAATGCGGTATTTCATTTCATACCCGCACGGCTTTTCCCGGAGAGATTGTTCCGTTACGGTCTGGTGCTCGTGGTGAGGTACGCACGGCCGTGGCTCGCGAGCAGAGCGGCCCGCTGGGTGGTCCGTGGCGCCGTCGTCGGCACGCTCGCCGCTGTGACCGGTGTCTACGCCGCCAACGCGAACGTCCTGACCATCGACTACAACGGCGAGCTCCACACCGTGGGCGTCTACGGGGACACCGTCGGTGAGGCCCTCGCCTCGCAGCACATCCGGCTCGGCCGGGACGACGTCGTACAGCCCGCCACCACCTCCGGCGTCGCGCAGGGCGGCACCGTAGTCGTCCGGACCAGCCGCGAGGTCACCGTCGAGCTCGACGGCCAGGTGATGACGCTGCGCACCACCGCCGGCACCGTCGGCGAGCTGCTGGCGGCGCTGGGGCCGCGCGGCGACGGCGCGCTCGCCACCGCCTCCCGTACCGCGCGGCTGGACCGCGACCCGGTCCGGTTCTCGACGGTCAAGCAGGTCAACATCGCCGTGGACGGCTCGGTGCTCGAGTTCCACACCACCCAGTCGACGGTGCGCGGCGTGTTCAGCGAGGCGGGTATCACGCTGTCCGACGGCGACGTCACCTCCGTACCGCCCGACGCCGCGGCGGTGGACGGGATGGTCGTCATGGTCAGCCGCGACGCCTCGTCGTCGCGCACGGTGACGGAGGTGCTCCCGTTCGAGACCGAGACGATCGAGGACCCGAGCCTTCCGGAGGGCTACGAGTCGATCCGCACCGCGGGTGTGGCCGGCCAGGTCAGGGTGACGTATGCCGTGAAGACCGTCGGCGGTGCCGTGGTCGAGCGCACCGAGGTGGAGCGCAAGGTCATCCGGAAGCCGGTGAACGAGGAGGTGGTGGTGGGGACCATGGACGTGGCCACCGCCCCCGTGGATCCCGGCTCCGCCCGGGCGCTGGGTCAGGCGATGGCGGCAGAGCGCGGCTGGGGCGCCGACGAGTTCTCGTGCCTCGACCAGCTCTGGCAGAAGGAGAGCGGCTGGCGCTGGAACGCCGACAACCCGAGCAGCGAGGCGTACGGCATCGCGCAGGCGAACCCGGGCTCCAAGATGGCCACGGTCGGCAGCGACTGGCTGACGAACCCGGCCACCCAGATCGAGTGGGGCCTCGGTTACATCTCCGGGCGTTACGGGACACCGTGCGGTGCGTGGGCGCACTCGGTGGAGATCGGTTGGTACTGATCCACGTTCCTCCCAAACGACATTTGGGATATTGCTCGGCGTTCCGGACTCTTTGCTGAACGTATTGCCGCTTTCGGCTTGCATTCGGTAACGGCGGAGTTACCGTCTCAGGGACCGCCGGATCGGTCGGCCGGGCTCGTGCCTCGCGCGGGAGCTGCGCGGGAGGTGCGCCGTCTCGTCTTCCGTGCCCGGACCGCTCGAGGACTGGACTCGCGTGACATCTCCGCATCCGGCTCAGGGCAGCCCCGGACAACAATTCACCAATTCTGACGCCGACGGCGACGCCGGCGTCACCGAAATGTTCGACGCGCCTTTCTCCGACTCGCCTTTCTTCGGTTCGGCGCAGTTCGGCCCGGCGCCGCCGGCGGACGAGGTATTTCCAGCAGGAATGACCGTCGCGGACATCGCCAACACCCGCTCCGAGGTGATGGACACTCTTCCGCCCGGCCACCCGTCCGGCCCGATGCCGGTGGTGGCGACCGACGGCGCCGGGGTCGCGACGGCCCCTCCGCCGCCACCACCACCTCCGCCCGGGCCGCCCCGGCGTCGGCGCGGGATCGTGGTCCTCGTGAGCCTCGCCACCATCGCCCTCGTCGGCGCCGGTGGTGTGGCGGTCTACGGGGCGGCCCACAAGACCGTCACGCTCGACGTCGGCGGCAAGATCACCTCCGTCGAGACCTTCGAGGGCGATGTCGCCGACCTGCTGACCGCCCAGGGTGTCGAGGTCACCGGGCGGGACGCCGTGACACCCGGCCTCGACGGTGCGCTGCGCGACGGCGGCACGGTGGTCGTTCGCTACGGACACAAGGTCGCCGTGTGGGCCGAGGGCAAGCAGCGGACCGCGTGGGTGACGGCCCTCGACGCCGACGAGGCGCTGACCCAGCTCTCGCGAGGGGACGGCACGGTGGTCCTGGTCCCGACACGGGCCGAGGGCCGGGTGACGCTCCCGATGCCGCTCGACGTGGATGGTCCCGTCCACCTGGCGATCGGCGGGGAGGTGCGGCGGGTGGCCGACGGCTCCGTGCGGCTCGACGAGCTGCTCGCGGCCCAGGAGGCCGCCGTCGACAGCGACGACCGGGTATCCGTCCTGCACCGGGACGTGCGCGGGCAGAGCGAGCCGGTGCTGACCGTCCTCGTCAAGGAGGTCAAGGCCACGATCGAGGAGGTCACCAGCAGGATTCCGTACAAGACGGCGACGACGACGGATCCTGGCCACTACGCGGACCTGGGGCCGTACCTGGCGTCCGCGGGTGTCGACGGCAAGCGGGTGACGGCCTGGGACGTCACCCGGATCGACGGCAAGGTGGTCAGCAAGGAGAAGGTGAACAGCTGGGTCGGGCGGGCACCCGTTGACAAGGTGATCGTGTACGGGACCAAGGAGCGCCCCAAGCCCAAGCCGGAACCGAAGCCCAAGTCGAAGTCCGACTCAAAGTCCGACTCGCGGTCCGACTCGAAGTCGGGGTCCGGCTCGGACCCCGAGCCGAGGCCCACGCCGAAATCCGAACCCGATCCCAGGCCGAAGCCGGACTCGAAGCGGGATTCCGACTAGCGGTCGGAGGGCGCGGGGCGGCGGCCGTGTCGACGTCGCCCCGCGGCCTCCGCACCCATCCTGGCCTGCGGAGATCCGTGATCGACCCGGCCGCCGCCCTGCTGGCGGACCCCGTGCGGGGCCTCCCAAGAGTTGGACGCTTGTCCTGGACGAGTGACCGACAACACAGTTGCAACCCACCAGGATGGTTGGCCGAGCGGTAACAAATCAGTTACTTTCGGTTGTCCTCGCTGGCGCGGGGGTGTCACGTGGTGTATTCCACGGCACTCCAGCGGTGGCAGGGCGGCACTGGGCGCGGAACCTCGCGGGCAGTGTGAGACCGCCGGATCGGCCGGTCGAGACCACGACGGCTCGCAAGAGCCGCAGGGCCTGTTCGGCCGCTTCGTGGTAGGGAATCTCGCCCCAAACGGGATGCCCGCCTCACCGCCCGTGCCCGGGACGTCCGACGACTGGACACGAGTGAACCCCCGTTTTGAGCAGCAGAGTTCTGGCTCCATCCCCAGCATCAACTCAGAGTCCGAGGCTGTAGCCCTTCAGGGCACCCCCTCGAAGCACCGCCGCCGCTGGCCTCTCGTCGCCGGCCTCTCGGCAGTCGCGATCGTCGCATCCGGATCGGTCGCCTTCGCCGAGGTACAGAAGACCGTCACGTTGGACGTCGACGGCACCACCAGGACCATCACCACCTACGCAGGTTCCGTCGCGGGCATGCTCGAGTCGCAAGGTGTGCGGCTGGGCGAGCGCGACGTCGTCGCCCCCGGAACCGATGCCAAGCTCTCCGACGGCGACCAGGTAGTCGTCCGCTACGCGCGCCAGGTCACCATGACCGACGGCTCCGCCGAGCGTGACGTGTGGGTCACCGTGACCGACGCGGGAGAGGCCCTGACGACCCTCGCCGAGCGCGGCGGCGACGTCGCGCTGGTGGCGTCCCGCTCCGGCGACCGTGCCTCCCTCCCGCTCCGCCTGAACGACGACGGCCCCGTCGCGGTCGTCGCCGACGGCACCACCCGCGTGGTCGAGGACCACTCGGCGAGCGTCGACGAGGTGCTCGACGGCCTCGAGGTCGAGCTCGACGGGGACGACCTCGTGAGCATCGCCCCCGTTGCCTCCCTCGCGCAGGACAAGGCGATCGCCGCCAAGGACGCGAGGTCCGCCGAGGCGTCGGGCGCCGACGTCGCCATCCAGGTGCAGCGCGTCGAGAGCAAGAAGGTCACCAGGAAGGCCGCCCTGGCCTTCGACACCAGGACCGTCCAGGACGACGACCGCTACGAGGACGAGGACAACCTGGTCCGGCGCGAGGGCGAGGAGGGTGTGCGCACCCGGGTCGTCCTGGTGCGTATGGTCGACGGCGAGGTCGTCTCCCGCAAGGAGCTCTCCAACGAGGTCACCCGGAAGCCGGTGGACCGCGTCGTCGTCGAGGGCACCAAGGAGCGTCCCGTCGAGGAGGCCTCTGCGAAGGTCGACCCGCCCAGCGGGTCGAGCACCCCGGTCCCGGCCGGCTCCGCCAGGGAGATCGGCCAGAAGATGGCTGCCGCCCGTGGCTGGACCGGCGAGGAGTGGACCTGCCTCGACCTCCTGTGGGAGCGCGAGTCCGGCTGGAACCACCTGGCCGCCAACCCGTCGTCGGGCGCGTACGGCATCGCGCAGGCGCTGCCGGGCGACAAGATGGCCTCGGCGGGTGCGGACTGGGCGACCAACCCGGCCACCCAGATCGAGTGGGGTCTCGGCTACATCGCGGACCGCTACGGCACGCCGTGCGGTGCGTGGGGCCACTCGGAGTCGGTGGGTTGGTACTGATCCGGTTAGGCTCCCCTGCATGAACCAAACCTCAAGCGCCCTGCTCGGTCCGGCGGAGATCCGCGACCTGGCAGGGCGTTTGGGCGTTCGGCCCACCAAGACGCTGGGCCAGAACTTCCTGCACGACGGCGGCACGGTCCGCAAGATCGTGCGGGCCGCCGGGCTGAGGCCCGGCGAGCGGGTGGTCGAGGTCGGGCCCGGGCTGGGCTCGCTGACCCTCGGCCTGGTCGAGGCCGGAGCGTCGGTGGTGGCCATCGAGATCGACCCGCTCCTGGCCGGGCAGATCGCCGAGACCGTGCGGGCCCGGTTCCCGGACGCAGACTTCGAGGTGGTGCTCTCCGACGCGCTGGACGTCACGAGCCTGCCCGGTGCCGCGCCGACGGCGCTCGTGGCGAACCTCCCGTACAACGTGGCGGTCCCCGTGCTGCTCACCATGCTGGAGCGGTTCGACTCGCTGGAGCGCGTGCTCGTGATGGTCCAGGCAGAGGTGGCCGACCGGATCGCAGCCGTGCCGGGTTCCAAGATCTACGGCATCCCGTCGGTGAAGGCCGCCTGGTACGCCTCGGCCCGCCGTGCCGGGACCATCGGGCGCAACGTGTTCTGGCCCGCCCCGAACGTCGACTCCGCGCTCGTGTACCTCGAGCGCCGGGAGCCGCCGTCGACCACCGCGCCACGTGAACGGGTCTTCGAGGTCGTGGACGCCGCGTTCGCGCAGCGCCGCAAGACGCTGCGGGCCGCGCTGTCCGGGCTGTTCGGCTCGGGCGTCGCCGCGGAGGCCGCGCTCCGTGCCGCGGACGTCGACCCGGGCGCGCGCGGGGAGACACTCGTGGTCGAGCAGTTCGCGCGCATCGCGGAGCAGCTCCCCGACGTGTCAGACCGACAGGTCACCCCGGTGACCCTTACGTCTGACAACGCGGAGGGGGACGAGTGAGCGGGCGGCTGAGCGCGGCGCCGCCGCCGTCGGTCCGGGTCCGTGCGCCCGGAAAGGTCAATCTCGCGTTGCGCGTCGGACCGGTCGGGAGCGACGGCTACCACCCGCTGGCGACCATCTTCCAGGCGGTGACCCTGTTCGAGGAGGTCACGGCCACGCTGGCCGCGCCGGGAGCCGGCATCTCGCTGACCGTCTCCGGCCCGCAGGCGGACGACGTCCCCACCGACGAGACGAACCTCGCCTGGCGGGCGGCCGCGCTGCTCGCCGACCGCACGGGGCTCGCGGCCGACGTCGCGCTGCACATCACCAAGGGCGTGCCGGTTGCCGGGGGCATGGCCGGCGGCTCCGCCGACGCGGCTGCCGCGCTCCTGGCCTGTGACACGCTCTGGGAGGCCGGAGTGCCGCGCTCCGAGCTGGTGGAGATCGCCGCCGAGCTCGGCGCGGACGTGCCGTTCTCGCTCCTTGGGCACACCGCCGTCGGCACGGGGCGGGGCGACCTGCTGACACCGGCGATGACACGCGGGGAGTTCCACTGGTGCTTCGGCACGCAGCGCGTCGGCCTGTCGACGCCCAGCGTGTTCCGGCGGTTCGACGAGCTGGCCGGCCCGTCGACGCCCGCCGTCGCACCGGCCGACGACACCGAGCTGATGCACGCGCTCCGGGCCGGGGACCCCGTGGCGCTCGGCAAGGCGCTGCACAACGACCTGCAGGCGCCTGCGCTGGACCTGCGGCCCGAGCTCGCCGAGGTGCTGGACGTCGCCACCGAGTCGGGGGCGCTGGGCGTGATCGTGTCCGGCTCCGGTCCCACGGTGGCCGCGCTGGGGCGCTCCCGGCAGCACGCGCTGGCGCTGGGCGCCGCGTGGACGGCGGCCGACGTCGTGGACGCCGTCTGGTGTGCGAGCGGCCCAGCCCCGGGCACGCAGATCGTCACCTCGATCACCCGCTGACCCGCCCCGCCTCGGTTCTGTCTCGGCGTGGGAGGGTCAGTAGGCGACCTGGGGGACGAAGACGTCGGTCAGGTGCGTGTGCGCCGCGATCCAGCGGGTGCGGCGCGCCACGGCGTTGCTCTCGGTGGTCAGCACGCACTCGACCACCCGCTCGACGGAACCCGTCATCGCGGCCAGCGCCTGCGCGGCGCCCGCGCCCCACTCCTCCAGCAGCACCTGCGCACCGGCGCCCTGGGTGAGCTGGAGCGGCGTGCTCGCCCGCCGGGCGAACGCGACGAGCGAGTCCTTGTGCGCCGCGGGGATGTCGCCGTCGACCATCGCGCAGGCCAGGTCGGGGAGCAGCCCCGCAGCGGCGACCGCCGCCGCGGCGACCGGACCGCTGCCGAGCACCGCGACGCGTGACGGGTCGATGCTCGCGAGGGTCCGCAGCGCCTGCACCGCCCGCACGGCGTCGGTGAAGACGACACGGTTGTAGGGGTCGTCGAGGTCGTCCGGGGGCAGCTCGACCACGAGGTGCGCGAACCCGCCCGACGCGAGCCACTCGAGGTCCCGGTTCGCCGTGCGGCCGGCGGGCCGCAGCTCGACCAGGGCGGGCAGCGTGCTACCCGCGCCGGCCGGGGTGATGAGCCGACCCGGCACGGGGTGCCCGTCGAACCCGGCGAACGTCACCGCCTCGACCGTGAGGTCCCGGGCCCGGGCGGAAGCAGCCGACAGCACCGGCGCGACCTCGATGTCGCGGTGCGCGGCGAACGTCTGCGCCCAGAACGCGTCGAAGTTCGCTGGTTCGTCGGTGGCCGGCGGCGCGGCCGGCGCCACCGCGACGAGCGGCAGGTCGTATTCGGGCACGGGGAAACCTCCGGGGATGAACGTGCGCTGCGGAGCCTACCGCCCGGGCATGACAGGCAAATTTCCCGCCCGTGCCCTGGCGTGCCGTCAGATGATCTTGCCCAGCCACTGGACCATGCGCGGGAACCGGTACGCACCGCCGCCCTCGTGGCCGTTGTACGGGTAGACGTCGATCTCCTTGACGACGGCCTCCGCCGGGGCGATGGCCCAGTTGTTGAACGCGGCGTACACGGTCGACGGCGGGCAGATCCCGTCCATGAGCGCCACCGAGAACAGCCCGGCCGAACGGGCCCGCCGGGCGAACGACACCCCGTCCAGGTACGAGAAGGTGCGCCAGACCTGCTCCTCCACCGCCGGGTCCCGGTACACGGAGAGGTACTTCGTGATCTCGCCGTACGGGAAGCCGTCCGTGATCGTCACCGCCCGGCGGTAGTGGCTGAGGAACGGCACGTCCGGCATCGCGGCCACGACGTCGGGCACCAGGCCCGCTACCGCGATGGTGATGCCGCCGCCCTGGCTGCCTCCGTGCAGCGCCACGCGCGCCGGGTCGAGGCCGTCGATGGCGCGCACCGCGTCGACGGCGCGGGCGCCGTCGGTGAAGAGCCGGCGGTAGTAGTGGTCGTGCGGGTCGAGCACGCCACGGGTCATGACGCCCGGGTACGCCGACCCGTGGCCCACCGGGTCCGGCGTCTCGCCGCCGCTGCCCCAGCCGGCCCCCTGGCCGCGGGTGTCCATCATGAGGTGCGCGTAGCCGGCCGCCGCCCACTGGATCCGCTCGTGCGGCAGGCCCCGCCCGCCGCCGTAGCCGTTGTACTCGACCACGACGGGCAGGTCACCGTCCGCGTGCGCGGGGCGCGTGAGCCACGCCTTGACCGGGTGACCGCCGAAGCCGGGGAACGTGACGTCGTCCACCAGGATCTCGGTCAGGCCCGCGTCGATCCGCTCCACGGTCGGCGCCTCGTCGAACGTGCGTGCCTCGGCCAGGGTCGTCGACCAGAACTCGTCGAAGTCGGCGGGCTCGTCGATCTCGGGGAGATAGCTCTCGAGATCGGACAGCGGCATGTCGAACTGGGCCACGTGGATGCTCCTCGGCGTAGTCGTCAGCGGGGCCGACGGCGGAGTCGACGGGCTGGATCGCCGTCGACGGTGGACAGCGTAACCGCGGCGTCCGACATCGAACAGGTACCGGTCCGGGCCTCCCGCGCGAGACGGGGCAACGGTTCGTGTCCGACCCCCGGCCCACGGCGAACTAGGCTGCACAGGTGGCACATCTTCTCGGCGCGGACGGCATCGCGCTGACCATCGGCACTCGCACCCTCCTGTCCGAGGTCTCCCTCGGGCTCGACGACGGCGATCGCGTCGGCGTGGTCGGCCCCAACGGCGCGGGCAAGTCGACCCTCCTGCGCATCCTCGCCGGCACGTCGCAGCCCGACGCCGGACGGGTCACCAAGGTGGGCGGCACGGTCCTCGGCATGCTCGACCAGCGGGACGAGCTCGGCGCGGACGCGACGGTCCTCGACGTCGTGCACGGCGACGCGGAGACGCACGTCTGGGCGTCCGACGCCCGGGTCCGCCAGGTGCAGGAAGGCCTGCTCGGTGACCTCGCCTGGGACGCCCCGGTCGCGCGGCTCTCCGGCGGCCAGCGTCGGCGCGTGGCGCTCGCGGCCCTGCTCGTCCGGGACCCCGACGTGCTGCTGCTCGACGAGCCCACCAACCACCTCGACGTCGAGGGCGTCGCCTGGCTCGCGGCCCATCTCCGCGAGCGCTACGGCCGCCCCGGCGCCACGGGCGCGCTGGTCGTCGTGACGCACGACCGCTGGTTCCTCGACGAGGTCTGCACGCGTATGTGGGAGGTGCGCGGCGACGGCACCGGCGCGATCGACGGGTACGAGGGCGGTTATGCCGCCTACATCCTGGCGCGTGCCGAGCGGGCGCGGCAGGCCGCGACGGCCGCGGAGAAGCGGGACAACCTGCTGCGCAAGGAGCTCGCCTGGCTCCGCCGCGGCGCCCCGGCCCGTACGTCCAAGCCGAAGTTCCGGCTCGACGCCGCGTCCGCGCTGATCGCCGACGAGCCGCCGCCACGCGACTCGATGGAGCTCACCCGGATGGCGACGCGTCGCCTGGGCAAGGACGTGCTGGACCTGGAGTCGGTCTCGCTCGAGCTCGGCGGCAAGGTGCTGTTCGACGACGTGACCTGGCGCCTCGGCCCCGGGGACCGGTACGGCGTCGTCGGTGTGAACGGTGCGGGCAAGACGACGCTGCTCGCGCTGCTCGCCGGCCGCCGCGAGCCCGGCTCGGGCCGCGTCAAGCGCGGCAAGACGATCCACGTCAAGGAGCTGACGCAGGACGTCTCCGAGCTGGACGAGCTCGGGACGCTCACGGCGGTCGAGGTGATCGAGTCGGAGAAGGGCCGGGTCGTCGTCGACGGCAAGGAGCTCACGGCCTCGCAGCTCACCGAGAAGCTCGGCTTCACGCGGGAGCGGGCCTACACGCCGGTTAAGGACCTGTCCGGCGGCGAGCGGCGTCGGCTGCAGCTTCTCCGCCTGCTGGTGGCCGAACCCAACGTGCTGCTGCTCGACGAGCCCACCAACGACCTCGACACCGACACGCTCGCCGCGGTCGAGGACCTGCTGGACGGCTGGCTCGGCACGCTGATCGTGGTCTCGCACGACCGGTACCTGCTGGAGCGGGTGGCGGACCGGCAGGTCGCGCTGCTCGGCGACGGGACGATCCGCGACCTGCCCGGCGGGGTGGAGGAGTACCTGCGGCTGCGGGCAGCGGCCAAGGCCGCCGGTGCCTCCGCCTCGGGTACCCCGGCGGGCGGTGGCGCCGGTGCGGCGGGCGGTTCGGCCGCCGGGCGGACGGCGTCGGGCACGGCTCCGGCGTCGGACGGCGGTCCAGGGGGAGAGGCGGTCAACCAGCGCGACATCCGTGCCGCCAAGAAAGAGGTCTCCCGGATCGAGCGCCGTCTTGCGAAGATTGCCCAGAAGGAGGCCGAGCTGCACGAAACAATCGCACAGCAGGCCACGGACTACCAGGCTGTCGCTCGGCTGGACGCGGAGCTCCGCGACCTGGTGAGCGAGCGCGACGAGCTCGAGGCGGCCTGGCTGGAAGCGGCGGAGGTGGCGGGATGACCGACAACGATCTGGCACCGCTCGACGGGGTGGACCGAGCGCTCGTGGACGCACTGCGCAAGGACGGGCGCACCACGCTCGCGGTGCTGTCCGAGATCTCGGGGCTGTCCCTGTCGGCGGTGCAGGTCCGGGTGCGGAAGCTCGAGGCGCGCGGCGTCATCACGGGCTATCGGGCCGTGGTGAACCCGGAGGCGGTAGGGCTGCCGCTGTCCGCGTTCGTGGAGATCACGCCCCTGGACCAGGCGCAGGAGGACGACGCGCCCGAACGCCTGCGTGGCATGCCGGGCATCGAGTCCTGCTACTCGGTGGCCGGCAACGCGAACTATCTGCTCACGGTGCGGGTGGCCTCGCCGAGGGCGCTGGAGGAGCTGCTCGGCCGCGTCCGCCGTACGGCGAAGGTCTCCACCCGCACCACCGTGGTGCTGCAGACCTACTTCGAGGGTCAGACGACCGAACCGGCCTGACGGCCGGTGCCCTGGTCGAGCCGGGCGAGCAGTCCCGCAAGCGTCTGGCGGTCCTCCGCCGTCAGGCCGCCGACCAGCTCTTCCTCGTGCGTGAGCAGGTCCCGGACCGCCCGCTCCACGAGCTCGTGCCCGGCAGCGGTCAGCGTCACGGCCACCGCGCGCCGCCCGGCGTCGGACGGCGACCGTGTCACCAGGCCCTCCCGCTCGGCCCGGGCCACACGCTGCGAGATCGCGCCGGCCGTCACGAGGGTCTGGGCCGCCAGCTCCCTGGTCGTCAGGGCCCAGGGCTCGCCAGCGCGCCGCAGGGTGCTGAGCAGGTCGAGCGTCGCCGGATCGATCCCGATCCGGTGCAGGGTCCTGCGGCGATCGTCCGCCAGCGTCTTGGCCACGCGCCACAGCGGCGTGATCACGCCTATCGACGACACCGGGACGCCCGGCAGCTCGCGCTCCCATGCGGCGGCGATCGCCTCGGGCGGCATGGCCGCCGTGGAGTCGAAGGGGTATTCGGTCACCGGCTCCTCCTGTATGTTTAGGTCTAAATCTACAGGACAGGAGATATCAGCATGCCCAGACTCGTTCTCGTCACAGGTGGGTCCGGCGGCATCGGGTGCGCGGTGGCGCGCCGGTTCGTCGAACAGGGCGACCGCGTGGTCATCACCGGCCGCTCCGCCGAGCGGCTCGACCGCGCGGTGGAGGCGACCGGGGCGCGCGGGGTGCGCTGCGACGTCGGGCAGCCCGACGACGTCGCGGCACTGATGGCGCAGCTCGACGCCCCCGTCGACGTCCTGGTGGCCATGGCGGGCGGCAACACCGACTTCGACCGGCCGGAACCGGAAGGCCTCGCACAGGTGGCCGACGGCTGGCGGGCCAACCTTGACGCGAACCTGATCAGTACCGTGCTGGTGGCGTCCGCCGTCCTGGAGACCATGCCGGACGGCGGAGCGGTGGTCACCGTCGGCTCGATCGGCGCCGAGTACGCGGGCACGTCCTACGGGGTCGCGAAGGCGGCGGTCCAGGCGTGGACCGCCGGGCTGTCCGCGTCGGTGGGCCCGCGCGGGATCACCGCGAACTGCGTGGCGCCCGGCTACATCGCCGAGACCGGCTACTTCAAGGACCGCCTCACCGAACAGCGGCGCGACCGGCTCGTCGCCGCGACGCACGACGGCCGCGCCGGACTGCCCGACGACGTCGCCGCGCTGGTCTCGTTCCTCGCCTCCCCGGGCGCCCGCCACATCACGGGCCAGACCTTGCACGTCAACGGCGGCGCCCACACGACGCGGTGATCCGCTCGGGCGCATCGGCAGGCTCATGGTGACCGTAACGCCCGTGGCGACCGTAACCCCCGGGGATATGGTCGCCTCGGACCTCTTGACCGGGAGTCAGTCCGCGGCCGCTCGACCGGGGCAAACCAGTTCCTCCCGGTGCGTCGCTTCCGTCTTTTAAGGGCGGATTGTTACGCTCGCGCTCGCCAGTACATCGCCCGGCCCCGGCGTCGGGCCGACGAAGGAGCGCCGAGGGAATGCCCACCACCCGAACCTGGCTGCAGGCGGGCGGTGGCACCGTCGTGGCCGCCCTGATCGTCGCCGCCGTGGTGCAGGCGATGAACTCGAGCGCGATGTGGGTGTCCAACGACCCCGTCGGCGAGTGCGGCCAGACGTCCGGCGGCGCGGTCGTCGCCGCGCAGAACGTGCTGTGGGCGGGCACCGGTCTCGAGCCGGTCGACGGGTCGTGGGACGCCGAGTCCGAGGTCGCGGCCAAGGCGTTCCAGGCCTACAACGGCCTGCCGGTGAGCGGCTGCGTCGACACCGGCACGTGGCTCACCATGCGTGCGTACCTGATCTCCCTGTGCGACCCGGAGTTCGACTGCCGAGGGCCCGACCACCGCGTGCGGTACGCCGCGCCGGGCGGCGCGCGGCAGGCCTTCTTCGCCGACAACGAGTGCGACTGGGGTTCCTACGTGCTGCCGGGCGTCGCGGGCAGCCCTGTCACGTCGAACGAGATCACCGCGCTCTCGCGGGACGCGGTGGTCGAGATCGAGTGCGAGAGCTGACGTGGTCACCACCATCGAGGAGCCGAGGATCCGGCCGGAGTGGCTGCTCGGCGGCGCGGTGACGCTGCTCGGCGCGATCATCATCATCGTGGTGACGCTGATCCTCGGGGCACGGGAGGACGAGCCCGTCGTCACGCCGGTGGACGCGACGGAGCTCACCGCGGGGACCTGCGCCGAGGACCTGCGCCAGCCGCACTGGGTGCCGGAGTCCGTCCAGCGGGCGGAGGTCGAGTGCCCGGCGGACATCTCGGCGGCGATCGGCCGCACGACCGCGGAGGACCACCTCGGCACGTGGATCACCTACCCGCTGGAGGGTGACGACAACGATCAGACGTTCCGCGGCGGGCCCGGCCTGTCCTGGCCCGAGGACGAGGTCCGTTCGGGCGCGTACCACCCGGCGTCGGCCATCATCTACGTGGCGTACCCGGGTTCCACCGAGCTCTCGGGCGAGCTGTCCGGCGACAACGTGACGGTCGAGTGGTCGGATCTCGCGGACTCGGGCCGGGAGGCGCGGGTGACCCGCGTCGACAACAACGGGTTCGGGCCGGTGCGGGTCGAGTGGACCGACGACGCGGGCTCCTACCTGCTGCTCGGCACGATGGGCCGCACGCCGGAGGGCGGCTCGGGACCGACCGTGGCCGAGCTCCTCCGGATCGCGGACAGCGTCGCGGCGGAGGACGGGTAACCCGACCGCGAGGTAGAGCGCTTGTCCGCAGCCTCCCGGGCGGTACCCAGGAGACCGCGGACGAGCGCTCTACCTCGCGGTCCCGGTGCGGGGTCAGAGCGTCTCGGCCAGGACCTCGTCCAGGGCCTTGACGCCGGCCTCCAGCGCCTCGGTGGTGACCGTCAGCGCCGGGCGGAACCGGACCGACCGCTCGCCGCAGCCCAGCAGCAGCACGTTCCGCGCGGTGAGCGCGGCCAGCACGCGGTCGCGGACCTCGCGCGAGGGCAGGGTCAGCGCGCACATGAGACCCCGGCCGCGGACGTCGGTGACGCCGTCGTGCCGTGCGGCGAGCGCGACCAGCTCGTCGTTGAGCCGCTTGCCCATGGTGCGGGCGCGGTCCACGAGGCCCTCGGCCTCGTAGGTCTCCAGGATGCGGCGCGAGCGCACCATGTCGGTGAGGTTGCCGCCCCAGGTCGAGTTGATGCGCGACGAGACGGCGAACACGTTGTCCGGGATCTCGTCGACCCGGCCGCCGGCCATGACGCCGCAGACCTGCGTCTTCTTGCCGAACGCGACGACGTCGGGCGTGATGCCGAGCTGCTGGTAGGCCCACGTGGTGCCGGTGATGCCCGCGCCGGTCTGGACCTCGTCCATGATGAACAGCGCGTCGAACTCGCGGCACAGGTCCTGCATGCCCGTCAGGAACGAGGTGCGGAAGTGGTGGTCGCCACCCTCGCCCTGGATGGGCTCCATGATGAACGCCGCGATGTCGTGCGGGTTGGCCTCGAACGCCGCGCGAGCGGCCCCGAGCGCGGCCGCCTCTGCCGCGTCCATGTCCTTGCCCTCGGCGATGTAGGGCGAGGGGATGCGCGGCCAGTCGAACTTGGGGAACCGCGCGACCTTGCCCGGTTCCGTGTTCGTCAGCGACATCGTGTATCCGGAGCGGCCGTGGAACGCGTGCTCCAGGTGCATCACCTGCGTGCCGAGCTCCGGGGACCGGCCGTTCGCCTCGTTGTGGCGGGACTTCCAGTCGAACGCGACCTTGAGCGCGTTCTCGACGGCGAGCGCGCCGCCGTCGATGAAGAAGAGGTGCGGCAGCGCGGGGTCGCCGAGGACCCGCGCGAACGTGTCGGCGAAGCGCGCCATCTCGACCGTGTAGATGTCGGAGTTGGACGGCTTGTTGATCGCCGCGGTCGCGAGCTCCTCGCGGAACGCCGCGTCGTCGGCAAGAGCGGGGTGGTTCATGCCGAGCGGCGAGGAGGCGAAGAAGGTGAACAGGTCGAGCCACTCGCGACCGTCACGCGCGTCGACGAGCGTGGAGCCGTGCGACCGGGTGAGGTCGAGGACGAGGTCGAACCCGTCGACCAGGAGGTGCTCGCGAAGGGTGGGGAGCACCGCGGTGGGCTCAAGAGGTGTCGTCATGCTGGAAAGGTAGGCAATGATCCTGCCAGATTTCAATGCCTATGGAAATGTTCCTGTCAGGCCCGTCTGGGTCCTGGGCGTCGTGTCGCGAGCAGCTCGGCCGTCCCGAGCATGAGCGTCGATCCCAGCAGCACCAGGAGCGCCGCGTCCCAGCCGCCCGACGCCGCGTGCACCGCACCGATCACGGCGGGAGCTGTGGCGGCAACGGCGTAGCCGAACGCCTGCACGGCCGCCACCGTCCGCCGGGTCTGCGCCACGGTGCGGCACCGTTGCGCGACGAGCGTGAAGATCACCACGAAGTTCCCGCCCTGGGCGATCCCGGCGATGCTCACCCACAGCAGCCACCACTGCGGCGCCAGCAGCAGGCCCGCCGGGAGCGAGAGCCACAGCAGGCCTATGACCACTGCCGCACCCCGCATCGGTACGCGGGCCGCCAGCACGAGCGGGACCAGCACACTGCCGGCGATGGCGAGGCCCTGGAAGGGCGCGGCCGCGTTGCCCGCCGTGGTCACGGACAGGTCCAGCAGGTCGCGCAGCAGCTCGGGGAGCCAGCCGGTGACCGCGAAGTACGAGAACGACTGCGCTGCGAACGCGATGGCCAGCGCCCAGGTGATCGGACGACGCACCACGCCGCCCCAGGTCTCGTCGGGCCGCTCGGTCGGCGGCGGGGCCGGCGTACCGGTGGGGCCGTCGACCAGCCTGTCGGCGGGCGTCTCGCCGGGGGCACCGCCGTCGTCCCCTGACGTGCCCGGCGCAGGGGCCGCACGGGTGACCGGCGGGTCCGTCGCGCGGCGGATGGTGACGAGCCAGACGACCAGCGCCACCGCCGCGACGAGCGCCCAGGAGGCGACGGCGCCCTGCCAGCCGACGAGGGCCGCGAACGGCGCGGTGAGCGACGTCGCGAAGACGCTGCCGAGGTTCATCGTCGACGAGTACAGGCCGGTCGCCAGGGCCGTCCTGGTCGGGAAGTCCCGCGCGATGATGACCGGCACCACCACGTTGCCCACCGTGATCGCGCAGCCCAGCAGCACCGTGCCGGCGAACGCCGCCACAACACCCGGTGTGCCCGTGCCCGCCGACCGGATCAGGGTCCCGGCGATCACACCCGCGAGGGCCACCGTCACCGCCGAGTACGGCCCGGCCCGGGCGATCAGGGCCGACGCCGCCGGCGCCACCACGCTGAAGCACAGCGCGGGGATCCCCACGAGCAGCCCGGCAAGGGTCTGGTCCAGACCCAGGCCCGTCGCGACGTCGGCCATGACCGGCGGGAGGGATGTGATGGGGGTGCGCAGGTTCAGGGCGAAGACGAGGACCGCGACGAGCAGCGCGGAGCCGCCTGCCGCTGTGCGGATGTTGCTCATGATGCTGTCATTGTGCGTGACGGGGTCTGTTGGTCGCGTCGGGCGACCAGCTCGTCCGCACACGGTGTGCAGATCGTCATGACGGCATCCCAGGAGGGACCGCGGCTTACCCGTTAGATTGGGCGACCGGTCAGCAGGTCCGGGACAACAGGGGTGTCGAATGAAGCAGCGGCAGGTCTTCCGAGGTGTGGGAGCTCTTGTCGGCGTACTCATGCTCTCGGGCTGCGCGTTCGAACTGGGGAAGCTCGACTACACCGAGCCGGAGTTCGTCGGCTCGTACGTGGACGACGGCGCCACGACCGTCGTCGCGCTCGGTGCGGACCGCACCTTCACCGCAGTCGGGGTCCCGGACGAGGTGCTGGCCAACGCGACGGGTGGCAAGGTCGACGAGGTCCCCGCCGAGATCGAGGGCACCTGGAAGTACGACTCGAAGAGCTCGGCCGACCATGTCGAGCTGACCGTCACCGACGCCGACGGCGTGCCCGCGGAGCTGGGCGAGCTGCCCCTGTACGTCGCGGACGCCGACGACCTGTTCTTCCTGCCCGACCAGCTCGGGCGCGAGAAGATAGTGGTCAGCCGGGACCGCTGAGCAGGGACCGCCCGTCACCACTTCCGGCGTACGGCCGCCTTGCCGCCGGTCACGAGGCTCGCGGCGGGGACGTCGTCGGCCACGACGGCGCCCGCGGCGACCACCGCGTCCCTGCCGATGTTGACGCCGGGCAGGATCGTGGCACCCGCGCCGATCCAGACGTTCTCCGCCACGTCGATGGGCGCGCCGCTCAGCCAGGTCCGGCGGTCCTCCGGATCGACCGGATGGCCCATCGTGATGAACGTGGCCTTCGGCCCGACCATCACGCGGTCGCCGAGCCGGATGCCCGCGTAGTCCAGGAACGTGCAGTTCTGGTTGATGAACACCCGCTCGCCGAGGTCCAGGTTCAGGCCGTGGTCCGTGTAGAACGGCGGATAGACGGTGGTCCCCGCCCGCAGCGGCCTACCGAGGATCTGCTCGAACAGCTCTGCCTTGCCCGCCTCGTCGTCGAAGGGCAGGACGTTCAGGCGGGAGGTGAGCTCCGTGGCCCTGCGGACCCGCTCCGCCATCGCCTGGAACTCGGGGCCGTGGATGCGCATGAGGTGGTCGGTCATGTGCCGATCCTGCTACAGGTGCTCGCCGAGCTCAGTCGTCGTGCTCAGGCTCTGCTCTTTGACGCCTGAGCCTGCGGTTCCGCTCCGGGCGGGTGCCTCGTCCCTCGGCCCTCACCCTGCGCTGCACCTCCGGCTCAGTCTCTACTTGTACCGCCTGAGCCTGCGGTTCCGCTCCGGGCGGATGCCTCGTCCCTCGGCCCCCACCCTGCGCTGCACCTCCGGCTCAGTCTCTACTTGTACCGCCTGAGCCTGCGGTTCCGCTCCGGGCGGGTGCCTCGTCCCTCGGCCCCCACCCTGCGCTGCACCTCCGGCTCAGTCGTCGAACTGGGCGGTCACCGTGCGCAGCAGGTCCGCGAGCTGCGGGCGCTCCGCGGGCGACAGCGCGGTCAGCACCTTGGCCTCGACGTCCAGGAGGTCGCTCATCGCCGCGTCGACGCGCGCCAGCCCTTCGTCGGTGAGCTCGACCAGGACCCCGCGGCGGTCGTCGGGGGAGCGGTGCCGCTGCACGAACCCGCGCGACTCCAGGCGGTCTATCCGGTTGGTCATGGTGCCGCTGGTGACGAGGGTCTGGGCGACAAGGGTGCCCGGCGACAGCCGGAAGGGCTCACCGGCACGGCGCAGCGCGGAGAGCACGTCGAACTCCCACGTCTCCAGGCTGTGCCGGGCGAAGGCGGTGCGGCGTGCGAGGTCGAGGTGCCGCGCGAGGCGGGACACGCGGCTGAACACCGTGAGGGGTTCGAGCTCCAGGTCCGGGCGCACGTGACGCCACGCGGCGACGATGCGGTCGACCTCGTCGGCGGGACCTGTGTGCTCCATGGCGAGAGGCTACCGGATATCTCGACGTCAAGAATCTCGACAAGAGGGTCGGTGCCGCGTCGCTCGTGGTCAGGGGGTGTACGCCGACCGTAGGCTCAGGCCTCGTGGGAACAGACATCAGGGTGCACCAGGTCTACGCCGGTCGAGTGCTGCAGGGTCCGGGCGCGCGGACCCTCGTACCGGACGAGCTGGAGCGGCTCGGGTCGGAGCGGGTGCTGCTGGTGACGGCGCCGTCGTCGGCCGAGGCGGGTCAGGACCTGGCCGTCGCCCTCGGGGAGCGGCACGTCGCGACCTTCGCGCGCCCGGTCCAGCACACACCCGTCGAGGTGACCGCCGAGGCGCTCGCCCTGGCCGGTAAGGCGCGGGCCGACGCGATAGTCGCCGTCGGCGGCGGTTCGGCCATCGGGCTGTCGAAGGCGCTGGCCGTCCGGACAGGCATGCCCCAGGTGGCGGTACCGACCACGTATGCCGGGTCGGAGGCCACACCGGTGCTCGGCGAGACGGAGAACGGCGTCAAGACGACGCGGCGGGACCCCGCCTTCGCGCCGGGCACCGTCGTGTACGACCCGGAGCTGACGCTGTCCCTGCCCCGCGGGCTCACGCGGACCTCGGCCCTCAACGCACTGGCCCACGCCGTCGAGGCACTGTGGGACACGGACGCGAGCGCGGCAACCCGCGCGTACGGCGTGGAGGCCGTCGACGGCGTCCTCACGGCGCTCCCCGTGGTCCTCGACCGCCCGTCCGACGTCGTCGCCCGCGGCCGGCTCCAGGAAGCCGCCTGGCTGGCGGGCGCCTGCCTGGCGCAGGCCCGGATGGGGCTGCACCACCAGCTCGCGCACGTCCTCGGCGGAACCTACGGCCTGCCCCACGCGGAGCTGCACGCCCTGCTCCTCGCGCACGTCATGCGGTTCAACCTGGCCGCAGCCCCCGACGCCGCCGCACGCCTGACCCGCGTAGCGGGCGGCGACCCGGCGCTCGCGGTCGCCGCCCTGGCGGCCGAGCACGACGGCCCGACGTCGCTCGGCGCGCTCGGCTTGTCGCGCACCGTCCTGCGCGATGTGGCCGAACGGGTCGCGGCCGACCCGTACCCCAACCCTCGGCCGGTGACCGCCGGTGCCGTGGAGGAGCTGCTGCTCGCCGCCTGGTGAGCCTCAGGCGGCCCGCTTACGGGCGAGGAGATGCGCCTGCGGGAAGCCACGCACCGGATCCTCGGCCGGCGCGACCACCAGGCGGGCCACCTCGTCCGCGCCGGAGTCCGCCAGCAGCCCCGTGACGTGGTCGGGTGAGTACCGCCACGCGGGCGACACCCTGTGGTCGAAGTGCTCGGCGGTCAGACCGACGTCGTCGAGTGCCTGGAACGCGACCAGGAGATGGCCGCCGGGCGCCACGACCCGGCTGAGCTCAGCGAGCGTCGCGGGGAGAGCGTCAGGCGGCGTGTGGATGATCGAGTAGTTCGCCAGCACCCCGGCGAGCGACCCGGAGGCGACCTCGAGCGCGCCCATGTCGCCGACGTCGAAGCGGACGCCGGGATTGGCCGCGCGGGCCGTCGCCACGAGCTGCGGCGACAGGTCGACGCCGAACGCGTCGACTCCCCGGTCGCGCAGGTATGCGGTGACGTGCCCGGGACCACAGCCGACGTCGGCCACCAGGCCACCGCCCGCCTGCCGGACCAGGTCGGCGAAGGCCTGGACCATCACGTGGTTCAGCGGCCTGTCGGCGAACGCCTCGCCGATGAACGCCGTGTAGGCGTCCGCCATGCCGTCGTAGTCGGTTCGAACGGTCGCGAGATGTTCACAGGACGTCACGCCGGCAGCGTAGAACAGTGCGGGTTCGACTCTTCTCAACTGCTGACTGCTTGCCGACCATAGAGATATCAGTAGTATTGGTCCTGCGAGGGGCACTAGCCCCGAGAAGTGAGCCCGGGAGCCTACCCTTCAGGTGGGTGGCCCGGGCTTTGCGCTGTCAGGGCACTTCCTGGAACTGGACTACCAAGGGACGCACCCGGTCACGCCAGTTCCCTGCCCGCTGCCACGCCCACGCGATCGCATCTGCAGCCCAGAGGAGTGGCTCCTCGTGGCGGTGCATGTGGTCGTAGCGGATCTCGCTCTTGTGCAGTTCCTCGTACAGCCACCGGCGGTCCTTGCTGACGACGCTCTCATCGAGATCCAGGACGACGATTCCGGCTTCCACCTCCAGGCAGAGCTGCGCAAGCTTTCGGACGCACATCTCCCGTTGTTGCGGGCCACGTCGCCCGGTCGCCTCGACCACAACTGCCGTGACGTCGTGCGCGGCCAGCGCGTCCAGGACCGCGTGGCGAAGTTCGTCGCGCGCTCCGTTGAAGTGCACGCTGCGCCGGCCGCGAGGTCGAAGCTGGCGGAGCACTCCTGGGTGCGCCGCCCCTCGAATCTTCGGAGCCAGCTACTCGGCGCGTCAAGAATATGTCCTGTTTGCGGTGAAGGATGTCCCGATTCCTGAGCCATTATCACAGGGTGAAACCTGGCGCCTATTGGGGGTGAATATCCCTTTCCCGTTGCAGCGTCCGGGTCGTGTGCTTAATGTATGGAACGCGAACACTGTTCCGCTCACAGGTGATCATCCTGTGATTTCCCGTTTTTTGGAAGGAATAGCCCCATGACCGTTGTTGACATCGTCTCTGAGCTCCTGCACAACCTTGGCTACACCGTCGCGGAGATCCTCTGCCTGATCGGTCTCTGACCTGCAAGTACACTGTCAGCCGAGATCTGCGGCGGCATGAGTAGCATCCCCAGCTGAACGAACACCCCTCGCG
>NZ_JBHXBG010000068.1:0-28670 GCF_042726755.1 Promicromonospora sp. NPDC060271
GGTGTCCGACGCTGGACACCGGCCGTTCGCCTCGTCACAGCCGCGTCGCCAGCAGGCGCCCGTCCTCGTTCCGGAGCTCGCCACCGGTGCTCGCGACCGCGCTGCCGCTGCGGACGTTCACGTCCATGCAGGCGTAGAACGCCATGGCGGTGTCGTAGACGTTCCACCGGGCGAGGATCGTGTGGTTGCCGCTCGGCAGGCCGGACAGCGTGTGCGTGACGGTGGGCGCCGGGGTGGCGCCGCCGTCGTTCACCGTCTTGAAGAGCCGCCCGTCCACGAAGTACTCCCAGCTCGCCGTGCGGTGGAAGGCCGTCAGCGTCCACTGGAACGTGTGGGTGCTGCCGATGCTCGTGCGCGGCCAGGCGAGCGAGCCGTTGTCGAGGGTGGTGAAGCGGCTGCCGCCCGAGCAGAGCATCGAACCCTTCGGGGCCTCGACGCTCTGCGGTTCCCACTCGACGCCGTTGCAGGACCAGCTCACGGTGCGCTTGGCGCAGTGGTCCTGCCGGCTGGGCGGGGACACCACCCAGCCATGGGCCTCGGCGCTGGGTGTCATGAACCGCGGTGCGGCGACCAGCGCGGTCAGGGTCAGGGCCAGGACGGCGAGGGCGCCGAGCAGGACTCTGGCGACGGGCGTGTGCAGTGCGGTGACTCTCATGGGGCTCACCTCTGTGTGTGAAGTTGGAAAGTTCCTGAAGTGCTCCTGTGTGCTGGTGCGGGACTCTTCGACGCTAGAAAGCCCACGAGGTCGGGGACAAGTAGGGCTACTACGTACGCGGGACCGCGGTGCCGCCGGACCGACGAGCCGACGGCGTTAATCGAAGCGTTTCGCCTGATCGACGGGCTTTCCGGCGGAGATCCGCCCTTGACACGGGGACTCGCCGACGCTTCCATGTGTCGAAGCGCTTCAACAGCGGCGAGACCCGGGGTGCACGACGAAGCGCACCTCGATGAAGACCGAACTGGTCAGCAGACCCAAGGAGAGCCCCATGCAACGACGCACTTTCCTCGCGTCGATCGGCGCTGCCGCGATCGCGGTCGGCCTCACACCCACGTCGGCCCAGGGCCAGGGCCAGGCATCCGCACCCCGTGCCGACGCCTACACCTGGAAGAACGCCGTCATCAACGGCGGTGGCTACGTGCCAGGCATCATCTTCAACGAGACCGAGCGGAACCTGATCTACGCCCGCACCGACATAGGCGGCTGCTACCGCTGGCAGCAGCGCTCCCAGACCTGGAAGCCGCTGCTCGACTGGGTCGGGCGCGACAAGTGGGGCTACAGCGGCGTGGTCTCCATGGCCACCGACCCGGTCGACACCAACCGTGTCTACGCCGCCGTCGGCACGTACACCATCGACTGGGACCCCAACAACGGCGCGATCCTCTACTCCGACGACAAGGGCGAGACCTGGGGCATCGCGGAGCTCCCGTTCAAGCAGGGCGGCAACATGCCCGGCCGCGGCATGGGCGAGCGCCTGGTCGTCAACCCCGCCGACAACGCCGAGCTCTACCTCGGTACCCCCTCGGGGAACGGCCTGTGGCGCTCGAGGGACTACGGCCGCACGTGGGCCGAGGTCGAGAGCTTCCCCAACGCGGGCAACTTCGTGGTCGACCCGAACAACCCGTACAGCGCCGACAACCAGGGCGTGATCTGGATCGACTTCGACCAGGCAGGCAACGTCTATGTGGGTGTGGCCGACCCGGACGACCCGCTGTACGTCTCCAAGGACGGCGGCGCGACCTGGCAGGCCGTCCCCGGCGCGGTCGAGGCGCTCGGGTCCGCCGGCGGCAACCGCACCATCCCCGGCCAGTCCGCGGTGGACCACACGAACGGGTACCTGTACGTCGTCACCAGCTACGACCCCGGCCCGTACAACGGCGCGCCTGCCTCGGGCAACGGCGGCAAGATCATGCGCCTCGCCACGCAGACGGGCGAGTGGACCGACATCACCCCCGGCTACAACCCGCGCGGCGTGATCCCGGGCTTCGGCGGCATCACCGTCGACCGGCAGAACCCCGGTACCCTCATGGCGGCCACCCGCAACAACTGGTACCCCGACGAGATCCTGTTCCGCTCCACCGACTCCGGCCAGACGTGGTCGATCAGCTGGGACTACGCCGAGGGCCAGGACCGCCACGACCGGTTCGACATGGACAACACCGGCAGCCCGTGGCTGTCCTGGAACGGCGAGGACCAGCTGCCCCAGTACGCGGTCAAGCACGGGTGGATGATCGACGCCCTCGCCATCGACCCGCACGACTCGGACCGCATCATGTGGGGCACCGGCGCGACCATCTGGGGCACCGAGGAGCTGACCCGGTGGGACGCGCAGGGCGAGCTCATCGGCCAGAACGAGGCCGGCCAGCGCGTCGCGCTGCCGGTCGAGAAGTTCACCGTCGCGGTCCGGGCCGCAGGCGTGGAGGAGTGCGCGGTCCTCGACCTCGCCGCGCTCGGCGGGACCCTCGTCTCGGCCGTCGGCGACGTCGGCGGCTTCGTCCACACCGACCTCGGCCGGGCCGAGCCGATGATCGACACCGACTGGTCCACGGGCACCAGCGTCGACTTCGCCCAGTACAAGCGCGACATCATCGTCGGCACCGGCAACGTGCACGGCAACGAGAAGGGCCACGTCGGCGTCTCCACCGACCGCGGCAAGACCTGGAAGAACACCGCGCGCGTCGAGGGCGTCCCGGGCGACGGCCACGGCGGCACCGTCGCGATCAACGCCAACGGGTCCAGGATCTTCTGGACTCCCGGGAACTCCGAGGTCACTCCCGTGTACAGCACCGACCTGGGCGAGACCTGGATCCCGGTGGCGGGACTGCCGGCGGGGGCGAAGATCCGGTCCGACCGCGTCGACTCGTCCGTCCTGTACGCGTTCTCGGGCGGCACGTTCTACCGCAGCACCGACGGCGGCGCGACGTTCACCGACACGGGGGCGACGGGCCTGCCGAGCGCGGGCGTCGACGACTTCCGCGCCGTCCCCCGCCACAAGAAGCACCTCTGGCTGGCCGGGCGCGGCGACGACAAGACAGGCGTCCCTGGCGGTATGTGGCGCTCCAAGGACGGCGGCACCACCTGGAAGCGCCTCGCCAAGTTCGAGACCGCGGAATCGGTCGGCTTCGGCAAGGCGGCCAAGAACGCCGCCTACCCGGCGATCTACACCTCAGCGCTGATCGCAGGCAAGGCCGCCATCTACCGCTCGATCGACGGCGGCAGCCGCTGGACCCGGCTCAACGACGACGACCACCAGTGGGCGTACTCGGGCTCCGCCATCACCGGCGACCCGCTCGTCTACGGCCGCGTCTACCTCACGACCAACGGCCGCGGCATCATCTACGGCGACCTCGCGAGCTGAGCTCCCGAGGTCCCCGAGCACCGAACCGGGGTGCCTGGACGCGTCCAGGCACCCCGGAGCACGTTCCATGGTCCCCTACGAGGAAGTAGCAGCCCATGTCCTTGGTCATTCGCCTGCGCCGCGGTGCGGCGGCGGTCCTCGCGATCGCGCTCGCGTCCGTGCTGATGGTCTTCGTGGCTCCCCAGGCGGCACACGCCGCCGAGCTCACGCGGGTCACGAACTTCGGGAACAACCCCGGCAACCTCGAGATGTACGTGTACGTGCCCGACGACGTCGCGCCGAACCCGGCGATCGTGGTCGCCAGCCACTACTGCACCGGCTCGGCGCAGGCGATGTACGACGGCACCCAGTTCGACGAGCTGGCCGGCCAGCGCGGCTACATCGTCATCTACCCGTCGGTGACCCGCGCGAGCAAGTGCTTCGACGTCGCCTCGCAAGCATCGCTCAGCGGCACGGGCGGTGACTCGGTGAGCATCAAGTCGATGGTCGACCACGCGCTGGCCACCTACGGCGCCGACCCGAACCGGATCTTCGCCACCGGCATCTCCTCGGGTTCGATGATGACCAACGTCCTGCTGGGGGTCTATCCCGAGGTGTTCAAGGCCGGCTCGTCCTACGCGGGTGTGCCGTTCACGTGCTTCGCGACCACGAACGGCTCGGAGTGGAACAGCGAGTGCGCGACCGGGCAGATCAACCGCACCCCGCAGCAGTGGGGCGACGCCGTCCGGAACGCCAACCCCGGCTACAACGGTCCCTGGCCGCGGATGCAGATCTTCCACGGCACCGAGGACGAGGCGCTCTTCTACCCGAACTTCCAGGAGCAGATCGACCAGTGGACCAACGTCAACGGCACCGACCAGACGCCGGAGCTCACCGACCAGCCGCAGTCGGGCTGGACCCGCACCCGCTACGGCTCCACCGGCGGCCAGGCCCCGGTCGAGGCGGTCAGCATGCAGGGCGTCGACCACGGCCTGCCGCACCAGCCGCTGGAGACGCTGCGCTTCTTCGGGCTGACGGGCTCCGCGAGCGGCGGCCAGATCGTCGGCGCGGCGTCGAACCGCTGCGTGGACGTCCCCGGCTCGTCGAGCACGAACGGGACGCAGGTGCAGCTCTGGGACTGTCACACCGGGTCCAACCAGGCGTTCACCCGCACCTCCGCCGGTGAGCTGAGGGTCAACGGCAAGTGCCTCGAGGCCGCGGGCTGGGGGACGGCCAACGGCACCAGGGCGGCGATCTGGGACTGCACGGGCGGCGCGAACCAGCGCTGGAACGTGAACGCGAACGGCACCGTCACCAACGTTCACAACGGGCTCTGCCTGGATGCCAGCGGCCGTGGCACCGCGAACGGCACCCAGATCATCCTCTGGGCCTGCAGCGGGGGCACCAACCAGTCGTGGAGGCTGACCTGACCCTTGGCGAGACCTGAGAAGAAGGACCCTCGACGCGGGGGTCCTTCTTCTCGTTCACGTCGCGAGCAGCGTGGCGCACACGTCAAGGAGGCGGGTCCGCAGGACCGCCGAGCGTTCGGCGAACGAGCGCTGCCGCCGTACGTACTCCGACTTGCCGTGTGGCGTCTCGATCTCGACCGCGGCGACCCCGTACTCCGACACGTCGTACGGCGACGCCGCCATGTCGGTCCAGCGGATGTCGCGGGCCAGCTCGAACGCGTCGAGCAGCAGGTCGCCGGGCACGGCGGGGCCAAGCTTGAGGCACCACTTGTACAGGTCCATGTTGGCGTGCAGGCAGCCGGGCTGCTCCATGCCGACCTGCGTGGCGCGGGTCGGCTGGAGCTGGTTGCGGCCCGACGCCTGCGGCGTGAAGAACCGGAACGCGTCGAAATGCGAGCAGCGCACGGGGTTCGCCTCGACGACCGCGTCCGTCCCCGCGTGCCCGAGCCGCAGCGGCAGCGGGTGCCGCTGGTCGCGGCCCGCCTCCCGGTCGCGGTAGACCATCGCCCACTCGTGCAGCCCGAAGCAGCCGAACGTTCCCGGGCGGGACACCGTCGCGGACAGCAGCTCGCGCACGTACCGGACGGTGTCGCCGCGGTCGGCGAGGAAGGCGTCGAGGTCGAGCGTGACGATCTGGGGCGCCTCGCGACCAGCCGTCGCGACGTCGCGCGGGGCGGCCGTGTGCCACCGCCACGTCCTGCGGTCCTCAGGGTCGGGAGCGGCGTCGCCGGCGTCCGGGTCGAGGGCACCCGTGCCGCCGTCGGGCAGCAGGAGCGCGACCCCCGCACCCGGGTGCCAGCGGCGCAGGTGCGTGATGCGGGTGGGGTAGTACGTGAAGAGGAAGTCCTCGATGGCGTGCTTGCGTCCCGCGTCACGGGCCGCGCGCCAGGCGGCGGTGAGGGCGTCCGCGCGCTCGGCGTGCGCGTCGGCGAGCGGCAGCCACTGCTCCGGGAGCAGCACCCGGGCGGTCCGTACCCCGGCGTCGCGCACGACAGGCCCGTGCCCGACGACGTCGGGCGCACTGGGCGCGATCGGCTCGCCGAGGACTGTGCTCACCGGTCCAGGGTAAACACACCGCCGAGGTCAGATGTGCGTGTGGCGTCGATGCTTCGCCGCCCGTGCTGCGTTCCTAACCGTATACAGATACCCTCAAGGTGTAAGCAGTTAGGAGTCCAGTCATGGTGTTCTCGTCAGCTGTGCTGACGCTTGACGACGCGCGTGCTGCCGGGCTGCGCAAGGACCAGGTGTATCGCATGGTTGAGAGCGGTCAGCTGGAGCGGGTTGCCAGGGGCGTCTTCATCCGTCCTGAGCGGATCGATCCGACGCTGGTTCCTCTCGCAGCCGCTACGGCGCTCCGATCTCGAGCGACGATGTGTCTGACCAGTGCACTGGTCCACCATGGGCTGAGCGATGCGATCCCGTTCGGTCCGGACATCGCCTTGCCGCGAGGAACTCGCCGCCCAGCAGCATTCGGTCACGTGACCTGGCACAGCTTCGATCCTGCGACATTCGAGGTCGGGCGCATCAGGCTGGATGAAACAGACGACCTGGGGCTGTGGGTCTACTCCGCCGAGCGCACCATTGTCGACAGCTTCCGTCTGGCCCATCACGAAGGCCTTGATGTTGCCCATACAGCGCTGCGCCGCTGGGTACGTCAGCGAGGCAACTCACCTGCCGCTCTTCTCCTGACGGCTGCCGCTTTTCCGCAGTCCCTGCCTCGTATTCGACAAGCCCTGGAGATTCTGCTGTGACTCAACCGAACCGCGGCACACCGGCGGGTCGCGCCTACAACGACCTGCGAAACCTGGCCCGCCGCGACGGCCGTGACGTTGCGGAATACCTGACGCTCTACGCCCTCGAAGGCTTCCTGGCCCGCCTGGCCGCGTCGAAGCACGTCGAAGACTTCGTTCTCAAGGGTGGTGTGCTGATGGCAGCCTTCGCCGCGCGCCGTCCCACGCGAGACGTCGATCTCGCCGCGTCTGGCGTCCCGAACGACGTCGACGATGTCGCCGAGCGTGTCCGCCAGATCGTCGCTGTCGATCTCGACGACGGGTTGGAATTCGACCTGGCGTCGATCTTCGGCGAGGAGATCCGCGACGACGCCGACTACACGGGTGTGCGTGCCAAGGTCACAGCACTGCTCGCGACAGCGCGCATCGCATTGCACGTGGACGTGAATTTCGGGGATCCGATCTGGCCGGCACCTGCCCGCACCGAAGTGCCCCGCCTGCTCGGAGGCGTCGTGGAACTGATGGGGTACCCGGACCACATGGTTCTCGCCGAAAAGATCGTCACCGCCGTCGAACGGGGCACTGCGAACACCCGCTGGCGAGACTTCGTCGACATCGCCGCGCTCTCGCGGACGCGGCACATTCGCCTGTTCGACCTGGCTCCTGCGATCGAACAGGTGGCCGCTTACCGCGGCGTCGTACTGCAGCCTTTGAACATCGTCCTTGACGGTATGGCCGACATCGCCCAGACCCGATGGGCCCGGTGGCGGCGCAAGCAACGCCTCGAAGACAGCACACCAGAACAGTTCCAGGAGCTGCTGGACGAGATTGTCACCTTCACGGGCCCAGCCCTCGATGGCGGTTCCGAGCGCGGCACGTGGGATCCCGAAGCACGCTCATGGCGGGCGGCACGGGCGGCTTCGACTTCCACGTAGGGGTCCGGTGCGCCCGCTCCGGTCGCCGTCGTAGGGTGCCGACATGTCCGATCTTCCTCTGCGCCGCCTCGGGCGCTCCGGCCTGTCCGTCCCCGTCATCGGCCTGGGGTGCAACAACCTCGGCCGCACCGGCACCGTCACCGAGACCGCGGAGGGTGCGACGGCCCTGATCGACGCCGCGATCGAGGCGGGCGTGACCTTCTTCGACACCGCCGACGTGTACGGCGCCCGCCGCGGCCTGTCCGAGGAGCTGCTCGGCGCCGCGCTGAAGGGCCGCCGCGACGACGTCCTCGTCGCCACGAAGTTCGGCCTCGACATGCAGGGCGCGAACGGGAACGACTTCGGCGCTCGCGGCTCGCGCCGGTACATCGTGCGCGCCGCGGAGGCATCGCTGCGCCGGCTCGGCACCGACTGGATCGACCTCTACCAGCTCCACACGCCCGACCCGGCGACCCCGATCGACGAGACGCTGGCCGCGCTCGACGACCTGGTCAGCTCCGGCAAGGTGCGCTACGTGGGCCACTCGAACCTCAAGGGCTGGCAGGTGGCCGACGCCGAGCACGTGGCGCGGTCGCTCGGCGGCACCCGGTTCATCTCCGCGCAGAACGAGTACTCGCTGCTGTCCCGCGGCGCCGAGCGCGAGGTGCTGCCGGCGGCGGGGGCGTTCGGCGTCGGCGTGCTGCCGTACTTCCCGCTGGCGAACGGTCTGCTCACGGGTAAGTACTCGGGCGGGGCCCGGCCGGACGGCTCGCGCCTCGTGGTCGCGAAGCCCCACCTGCTGCAGACCGCGCCGTGGGAGGCGCTGGACCGGTTCGGCGAGTTCTGCCGCGAGCGGGGTGTCGCCGAGATCGACGTCGCGTTCTCGTGGCTGCTGTCCCGGCCGGAGGTGACGTCGGTGATCGCCGGGGCCACGCGTCCGGAGCAGGTGCGCCGCAACGCCGAGGCGTGGTCGTGGACGCCGACGGCGGAGGACCTCGCGGAGCTGGACGCCATCTTCCCGGCCTGACGACCTGTCAGACCCGAGCGGAACTGTCAGACGTACAGGTCACTCCGCTGACCTGTACGTCTGACACGTGCCGCCGCGTCTGACAACGCCCGCCGGTGGGTAGCGTGGGGCGCATGAGTCCTTTTCGGCAGGTCAATGTGTTCTCCCCGGCGCTGACCGGCGGCAACCCCGTCGCCGTCGTGCACGACGCCGACGGGCTCACCGACGACCAGATGGCCGCCTTCGCCCGGTGGACCAACCTGTCGGAGACCACGTTCCTGCTCGATCCCTCCGAGGCGGGGCGCGACGGCGGCGCCGACTACCGCGTCCGGATCTGGACCCCGGGCGGCGAGCTGCCGTTCGCCGGGCACCCGACGCTCGGCACCGCACACGCGTGGCTGGAGGCCGGGGGTGAGCCCGGCGGGCAGGGCGTGGTCCAGGAGTGTGGCGTGGGCCTCGTGCGCCTGCGGCGCACCGCCGTCGGCGACGGGCAGCGCCTGGCCTTCGCGGCGCCGCCCCTGATCCGCTCGGGTGACGTCGACGACGCCGACCTCGCGCAGATCGCGCGGTCGCTGCGGATCGACGTGTCCGACGTCGTCCGCTCGGCCTGGGTCGACAACGGACCCGGCTGGGTGGCGGTCCAGCTCCGCGACGCGGCCGCCGTGCTCGCGCTGGAGCCCGACTACGCGGTGATGGGGGACCTGAAGCTCGGTGTGGTCGGCGAGCTCGGCGTGGGCGTCGTCGGCGGGTACCCGGCAGGCGAGCCCGCCGTCGAGGTGCGCGCCTTCGTGCCGTCGATCGGCGGGGAGGACCCCGTGACCGGCAGCCTCAACGCAGGCCTCGGCCAGTGGCTCGCCGGGGACGTGCTGCCGTCGTCCTACGTCGCGTCGCAGGGGACGGCCCTGAGCCGCGAGGGCCGGGTCCACGTCGAGAAGCTGCCCGACGGCGAGGTGTGGGTCGGCGGCGACACCGTCACGACGATCGTCGGTCAGGTGGCGTTCTGACCGCGGGCTGACGTCGGGTCGGACGGAGCGTCGGACGCGGCGTCCGGTGTGCGGGCCGGCGTCGGGAACGCCTTCCGCGCGACCCCCGTGAACACGCGCTCCAGCGGGCCGCGCCCGAACAGCGCCCGCCACAGCGTCGCGGTGGCCAGGGCGATCAGCACCATCACGCCGAGCGGCCCGTTGTCCGGGTAGACGAGCAGGTCCACGCCGGCGCGGCTCCACCACCAGATGACCGCGATCTGCGCCGAGTAGACCGTCAGGGCCATGGCGCCGACGGCGGCCAGCGGTGCGGTCACGGCGAGCGCCACCCCTCGCGCGACCTGCCGTACCCGACCGCCGTCGGCGTCCGTGCCACCGCGCGCCCCGACGAGCAGGCACAGGCCGAGCACGCCGAGGGCGAACCCTCCGGAGCCCAGGGCCTCGAACATCGTGTCGTCGTGCGGCCCCTCCACGTACAGGCCGGCCAGGGGCGGCCAGGGGTCCGACAGGGTGAGCGGGGTCGTGACCTGGTACTCGGACGAGGCCCGCATGATCTGCTGCTCGATGGCCTCGACACCCCCGGCGCCGGCCACCAGGACGGACGAGACGAGCGAGCTGACGGCGGCGAGCCCGAACCCGCCGGCGACCAGGCCCAGGCGCAGCGCGGGCGACCGCAGGTCGCAGCGCCCCACCGCGAGGCCGGCGAACACGTACGCCATCCAGACGACCGCGGGGTAGTGGCCGGTGAGGAGGAAGTCGGTGGCGGCGCCCGAACCGTCGTGCGGCGCACGCAGGCCCGCCCGCACGAGGGCCTCCGGCCCGTAGTACGCGAGGAACGGTCCGACCACCGCGACGATCACCGCCATCGTGGCCAGCCGGGCCGGCGGCAGGCGCAGGAACGGCAGCGCCAGCACGAAGTAGGCGGCATAGAACCCGAGGATGAGCAGCACCCGCCCGTCGAGCAGGTCGAGCACCGCGACCAGCGCCATGAGCAGCACGGCCCGGACCAGGATGCGGGCCCGCGCCGTGCGCATCAGCTCGCCCGTGAACGGCCTGGCGCCGCCCGTGAACAGCGCGAGCGACAGCCCGGCCACGGTGGCGAACAGGATCGACGAGCGGCCGTGCGCCAGGCTCAGCCAGCCCTCCAGCGTGCCGAGGTCGTCGGAGGTGACGCCCACGTGCGCCGTGAACATGCCGAGCACGGCGATCCCGCGGGCGATGTCGGCCCCCGGCACCCGGCCGGGACCACCGAGCAGGTTGCGGCTCATCCGGTCGAAGGCGCCCCGGAGCGGTCCGCGGGGCACCGCGGACCGCGCGGCGGAGGGCTGGTCAGGCGTCGGCATGCGGGCATCCTTGCGTGACGCCGACGCTGACGCGCGCGGGCCACGCCGTCGGGCCGAACACCGCCCGAAAGCCGAGCGGTCGCGGGCTGCGCCGTCCGAGGGATGAGAACACAGATGTGCGCCACCGCCCGGCGCACATACAGTGCGGCCATGACCGGCAGCGCCAACGAGCACGACATCGCTCGCAGCGACACCTCCCGCAGCGACACGTCCCGACACCGGACCCAGCCCGCGGGAACCGACCCCATCGACGCGGTCGACGCCCCCTCCAGCCTGTCGCGGCTGGCGGGCGGCCAGGACAGCCCCGTCGCCGGGACGGACCTGACCAAGGAGTCCGAGTCCTACACGCACGGGCATCACGAGTCCGTGCTGCGCTCACACCGGCGCCGGACGGCGGCCAACTCCGCCGCGTTCCTGCTCCCGCACCTGCTCTCCGACATGACGCTGCTCGACGTCGGCTGCGGCCCCGGCACCGTCACGGTCGACCTGGCCGAGCGGCTGACGCAGGGCAGCGTCGTCGGCGTCGACGCCTCCGACGACGTGCTCGAGTCCGCCCGCGGCCTCGCCGACGCGCACGGCACCAAGAACATCACCTTCGAGCACGCCAACGCGTACGAGCTGCCGTTCGAGGACGACTCGTTCGACGTCGTCTTCGCCCACCAGCTCCTGCAGCACCTGTCCGACCCCGTTGCCGCGCTGCGCGAGATGAAGCGCGTCGCCAAGCCCGGCGGGTTCGTCGCCGTGCGCGACGCCGACTACGAGGCCATGACCTGGTTCCCGGAGTCCCCTGAGCTCACCGAGTGGAACATGCTCTACCACGAGGTCACCCACACCTACGGCTTCGAGCCGGACGCCGGACGCCGCCTCGCCTCCTGGGTACGCGACGCCGGGTTCGACCCCGCCACGATCGAACCCGGCGCGAGCGTCTGGTGCTACGCCACCCCCGACGACCGCACCTGGTGGGGCGGCCTCTGGGCCGAGCGCTGCACCCAGTCGAACTTCGCGGTGCAGGCCAAGGACTCGGCGCTCGCGGACGACGTGGCACTGGAACAGCTCGCCCAGGGCTGGCGGGAGTGGGCCGCGGCCCCGGACGGCTGGTTCGCGGTGCTCAACGGCGAGGTGCTGGCGCGCGCCTGACGGTCGTGTCCTGGGTCGTCGCGTCCCGGGTCGTCGTGTTCCGGAGCCGGACGAGCCGCGCGGTGAGCCCACTGCCAGCCGCCAGGAAGATCGCCAGGCCGAGCAGCACCACCGCCGGGTACAGCCAGAGCACCACCCGGTAGGCCGCCACGGGTTCGGTCAGGCCCATGAGCTGGGCGCCGAGCCACGGCAGCGCGGCACCGAGCACGGTGAACACCGCGAGCGGGACCAGGCGCAGCACGCGCCGGTGCGGTGCATCGGCGGCGCGGCGGACGGCCCACGTCCTCGACCGCACCACCACGACGACCCCGGCCAGCAGCACGAGCGCCGCGATCCCGAGGACGACGGCGTTGAACGGGTCGAACGGGTTGGACGTCGACCGCGGCGTACCGCCGTCCACCGCCACTATCGCGTTGTGCGTGAGTGCCATGGGTTCGCCGGCGGCGTTGCTGAGCACCACGGCGCCCGTCCCCGTGACCGGGGAGAACTCGATCCCGGAGGCGAAGGTCGCGAGCGTGCCGCCGTGCCCGATCAGCGGCCCCGGCTGGTGCTCCGCGGTCTCGTCCTGCGTCGTGGTCCGGTGCCAGCCGTAGCCGTACTCCGCCGCGTCGGCCGGCACGTCGTGGAAGGCGGCGAAGGTGTCGGCGTCCAGCAGGCGCTCGCCCGACGGCGACGTGCCGTCCCCCACCTGGAACCGCAGCCAGGACGCCATGTCCCGCGCGGTGGAGACGATGCCGCCGTTCCCGGCGCAGGCCTGGGGCAGCTCCGGCACCGCCACCAGCAGCGGGCCGAGCCCCGAGAACCCACGGGCGAGGCCAGGTACGGACGCGTCGCACAGCTCGGTCGCCGTGCTGGAGCCCATGCCGAGCGGCGCGAAGACCCGCTGCTCCAGGTACTCGCCGAAGCCGACGCCCGAGGTGTGCTCGACGAGCCGGGCCAGCACCGTGTAGCCCGCGTTGCTGTACGAGGTGGTGGTGCCAGGGGAGGCGGACAGCTCCTCGTCCGCGAGGCGTGCGACGGTCTCCGCGGGCGCGGAGGCCGGGTCGGACGAGTACTCCAGGGCCGTCACGGCCAGGCCGGAGCGGTGCTCGAGGAGGTCCTCCACCGTGATCTGCCGGTACCGGTCGTCGGCCATCCGCAGCTCCGGGAGCACCTCGGCGACCGGGTCGTCGAGGTCGAACCGCCCGGCGTCGGCCTGCTGCAGCACGGCCAGCGCGGTGAACGCCTTGCTCATCGACCCGATCCGCATCGGGGTGTCCTCGCCCACCGGGTCGCCGTCGCCGGTCACGCCGTGCACCCGCACGCGCACGTCACCGTCGGCGAGCGTCACCAGGGCGACACCCGGCGCGCGGTGGACCCGTACGTACTCGGCCAGGTAACCGTCGACCTCGGCCGCTATGTCGCTCGTCACGGCGGCGTTCGTCACGGCGGCGTTCGTCACGGCGGCGTTCGTGACGGCGGCGTTCGTGACGGCGGTGTGCGCGGCGGGTGCCGCGGCCGCCACCGGCGCCGTCGCAACGAGCGCCGTCATCGCCGCCACCGCCACGGCCGTCCGCAGCACTGTGTGCTGCCGCGCCCCGGCCCGATAGTTCCGCATGCTCGCTCCTCGTCAGGGCCCGGCGCCTGGACCGGCCGGACCGTCCGTCCGACACGCTATGGACCGGCCAGGGCCTGCGGCATCGGGGATGACCTGGGTCGGAGCCCTTGATCTACCCCGAGCGGACCCGGAGCGGACCCCGAGCGCCCGGGCCGGCGGGGCAGGCTTACTCTGGCCTACGTGCGTATAGCCAGATTCACCAACGGAGACGACCCCCGCTTCGCCCTCGTGCAGCAGGAGGGTGACAAGACCTTTCTCGCCGTCCTGGGTGGCGACCCCTTGTACATGCCGGCGATGCCGACCGGCGAGCGCGTCGAGCTGGGCGACGGCGTCCGGCTGCTCGCCCCGGTGATCCCGCGCTCCAAGGTGGTGGCGGTGGGCAAGAACTACGTCGACCACGCCAAGGAGATGGGCGGCGACGTCCCGTCCAGCCCGCTGCTGTTCTTCAAGCCGAACACGTCGGTGGTCGGCCCGGACGACCCGATCGTGCTGCCGGACTTCACGCAGGAGGTCTCCTACGAGGCCGAGCTCGCCGTCGTCATCTCCAAGGTGTGCAAGGACGTCACACCGGAGAGGGCGTCGTCGTACATCCTCGGCTACACGGTCGCGAACGACGTCACCGCGCGGGACGCCCAGCGCACCGACGGGCAGTGGGCACGCGCCAAGGGGTTCGACACCTCGTGCCCGCTCGGCCCCTGGATCGACACCGACCTGAACCCGGAGGACGTCGGCGTGCGCTCGCGCGTCAACGGCGAGCCGCGCCAGGACGGCCGCACCCGGGACATGGTGTTCGACGTGCCGTTCCTCGTTTCGTACATCTCCGAGGCCATGACCCTGCTGCCCGGCGACGTCATCCTGACCGGGACGCCAGCGGGCGTCGGCAAGATCGACCACGGTGACCGCGTCGAGGTCGAGGTCGAGGGGCTGGGCGTGCTGTCCAACCCGGTGCTGCGGCGCTGAGGTGACCTCGGACCACCACGCGTCGCTGCACGACGACGCGTCCCGGGTGCTGCGCGCGTGGACCGGGCCGACGCCGGAGCAGGAGCGGCTCAGGGCACGGTACGCGCGGCACCTGGAGGCGCACGATCCCTCGACGGGTGCGGTGTCGGGCGTCTTCCGCGAGTGCGTGCCCGACCACCTCACGGCGTCCACGCTCGTGCTCTCGCACGACGGCGCGCGCGTGCTGCTGAACCTGCACGGCAAGGCGAAGCGGTGGTTCCAGTTCGGCGGGCACCTGGAGGCCGCCGACCGCACGCTGGCCGGCGCCGCCGAGCGGGAGGCGCGTGAGGAGTCGGGGCTGGCGGGGCTCGTGCTCGACCCGGTGCCGGTGCACCTGGACGAGCACGTGGTGCCGTTCTGCCGGCCCGGCACCGGGGACGCCGCACGTCCGGTACACCACCTGGACGTGCGGTTCGTCGCCGTGGCCGCGCCGGGTGCGGAGCCCGTCGTCTCGGACGAGTCGCTGGACGTGCGCTGGTGGGACGTCGACGCGTTGCCGGACCCCGAGCTGGCCGAGCTGGTGTTCCTGTCGCGGGCGCGGTGGGGTGAAGCCTCGGAACGAGGCGGCGGAGACCGTGGCTCTTCGGGCGTGCTTCCGTCACCATGAGCCATGGCGATCATGCGGCGGTTCCTCGTGCTGTCCCCGATGGCGGTCGCCGTCGGCGCTGTGGTGTTCCTGGCTGTCCACGTCCTCGCGGGCAGCGGTCAGCTCGGCCTGCTGGAGATCGGCCTCGGCCTCGTGGTCGCGCTCCTGGCGACCGTGGCGGTCCTGCTGGTGATCCTCGTCGCGATCGGTCTGCTCCGCCTCGTGCGGGTCCGGAGCGCGTCGGCCGCCCTCGGCCTGGCGTTCGGCCTGGCCGTCGTCGTCCTGGGGATCAGCTACGCGGGCATCGCCGCGTCCATGCAGCCCGGCGACCCGGGGTTCACCATGAGCGCGCTCCTGACGGCCGCCGGCGTGCAGGTCCCCACGTGGCTGACGTTCGCCGTCGGGCTCCTGATCGGCGGCCGGCGCGGCCGGGTCGCCCAGGACCGGGTCGCTCGGGGTCGTGCCGCACGGGACGGCGATGTCAGCCCCACCGCCTAGGCTAGGGCCCGTGACCTCAGCAACCGACACCTCGACCGACCCGGCGGTGAACACGCCCGTCCGCGTCCGCTTCGCACCCTCCCCGACCGGCATGTTCCACGTGGGCAGCGCCCGCTCCGCGCTGTTCAACTGGGCAGTGGCGAAGCAGCAGGGCGGCACGTTCGTGCTGCGCATCGAGGACACGGACGCCTCGCGGAACCAGCCCGAGTGGGTGGACGGCATCCTGTCGGCCATGGAGGCCCTGGGCATCCGCAAGGCGGACCCGGCGTTCGAGGGGCCGTACTTCCAGTCCGAGAACGCCGGCATCCAGAAGGACGCCGCCCAGCGCCTCTTCGCCGAGGGCAAGGCGTACTACTGCGACTGCACCCGTGACGCCGTCCTCGCGCGCACCGGCAACCAGCAGACCGGCTACGACGGTTTCTGCCGCGACCGCGGCCTGGAGTACGCGGAGGGCCGCGCGCTGCGCTTCCGTACGCCCGATGACGGCGAGACGCGGGTCGTCGACCTGATCCGCGGCAACCCCACGTTCCCGAACAAGACCCTCGAGGACTTCGTCATCGCGCGGGGCAACGGCTCGCCGGTGTTCCTGCTGGCCAACGTCGTGGACGACATCGACGAGAACATCACCCTCGTCATGCGGGCCGAGGAGCACCTGCCGAACACCCCGAAGCAGCAACTGCTGTGGGAGGCGCTGGGTCACACCCCGCCGCAGTGGGCGCACATGCCGGTGATCGTCAACGAGAAGCGGCAGAAGCTCTCCAAGCGCCGCGACAAGGTGGCACTGGAGGACTACCTCGCCGAGGGCATCCTGCTCGACGCGATGGTCAACTACCTGATGCTGCTCGGCTGGGCGCCGGGCAACGACGAGGAGATCCTCCCGTTCGACGAGCTGGTGCGCCGGTTCCGCGTCGAGGACATCAACTCCTCGTCGGCGTTCTTCGACATCAAGAAGCTCACCGCGTTCAACGGCGAGTACATCCGCGCCCTGAGCGTGCCGGAGTTCACCGAGGCCTGCGGCCCCTGGCTGCACGCCCCCCGCGCCCCGTGGAGCGAGGAGCAGTTCGACGCAGAAGTGTTCGACGCCGTCGCCCCGCTCGCCCACTCCCGGGTGGCCCTGCTGTCCGAGATCACGAACAACGTCGACTTCCTGTTCCTCGACGAGCCGGTCATCGACGAGGACTCCTGGAGCAAGGCGATGAAGGCAGGCGCCGCCGAGCTGCTCGCCGACGTCCGCACCGCGTTCGTGGACGTGGCCTGGGAGGCCGAGGCGCTCAAGGACACCGTCACGACGGTGGGGGAGGCGCACGGCATGAAGCTGGGCAAGGCGCAGGCCCCGGTCCGCGTAGCGGTGACGGGCCGCCGGATCGGCCTGCCGTTGTTCGAGTCGCTCGAGGTGCTCGGCCGCGACCGGACGCTCGCCCGGATCGACGCGGCACAGGCCCGTCTGGCCGAGCTCGCGGCCCTGACGCCGGCAGAGGTGACCGCCGCCGCGGAGTGAGGCCGCGGAGTGAGGTTGCGGGGTGAGCGCGTGCGGGCCGGACGAGTTCTGTACGGTGGCGGGCGTGACCGACGCCATGCCGCCCGCCACCGTACAGAGCTCGCCAGCGCCGACCCCGCCAGCGCCGACCCCGCCAGGAACGACCTCGCCAGGAACGGCCTCGCCAGGAACGGCCCCTGCCGAACCGGCGCCGACCGCCTCGACGGGTACGGCTCTCGCGCCGCGCGAGTACCCGCAGGCCCTGCGCGGGCCGAGGCACCGGTGGTGGCGCCCCCTGCTCGGGCTGACCGCGGTCGTCGCCTGCACGGTCGTGCTGGCCGGGGGGATGCTGCTGTACGCCCTCGCCCTCGTCGTCTCCGGGGCGCTGGGCGTGCAGCTGCCCGACCCGTCCGGTCTCACCGACGCCTGGTTCGTCTCGCCGGTCGGCCTGCTCGTGACCAACCTCGGCCTCGCGCTCGGTATCCCGGTCGCCCTCGTCGCGACCTGGGCGCAGGCCCGCCGCGGTGGACTCGTGTCGTCCGTCCTCGGCCGGGTGCGCTGGCGCCTGCTGCTCGGCGCGCTCGGCGTCTCGCTGCTGCTCCTGGTGCCGCTCACGTTCGCGGGCGACCTCCTCCTGACGCAGCTCGAACTTCCCGCCGACGGCGGTGGCACCGGCACCGGCGCGGGCGCCGAGGATCCCTGGTGGCCGCTCACCCCTGCGTCCGGCTGGCTCGCGCTGGCCGTCGTCGTCCTGCTCACCACACCGCTGCAGGCAGCCGGCGAGGAGTACTTCTTCCGCGGCTGGCTCACCCAGTGGACAGGCAGCATGCTGCGGTGGCGGTGGCTCGCGATCGTCCTGCCCGCCGTGCTGACGGCGTTCCTCTTCGCCCTGGCGCACGGTGCGCAGAGCCCCTGGCTGTTCGCCGACCGGCTGGTGTTCGGCCTGGTCGCCAGCCTGCTCGTCTGGCGGACGGGCGGCCTCGAGTGCGCCGTCGCGCTGCACGTGGCGAACAACCTCCTGGCGTTCGGCCTCGCCATCGCCTACGACGGCCTCGAGGACTCGCTCCTGATCACCGAGATCGCACCGGCCCAGGGAGCTGTCAGCATCACCGGGACGGTCATCACCACCGCGGTGCTGCTGTGGTGGGCACGACGCCGCAGGCCCGCCCTGGTCGTTCCAGAACCCGCCGAACGAGGGACACGATGACGACGAACGACACGGCGCCCGACGACACGACGGTCGACGGCACGGCGCCCGACGACACGACGGTCGACGGCATCCTGTTCGACGTCGACGACACCCTCGTCGACACCAAGGGAGCCTTCGCGGCGGCGCTCGCGGCCGTGCGGGCCGAGTACCTGCCGCACGTCCCGCCCGAGCGGGAGCCCGAGATCCTGGCGCACTGGCGCACCGACCCCGGCGGCTACTACGGCCGCTACACGCGCGGCGAGACGGACCACGTGACGCAGCGTCGGCTCCGGGCCGCGCTGCTGCACGAGACGTACGGCGGCGCGCCCGTCACGGAGACCTCCTTCGCCGCCTGGGACGCGCTGTTCTGGGGCACCTTCGAGAAGTCGTGGACGGCGCACGCGGACGCGAGGGCCGCCGTAGACGCGGTGGTCGCGGCGGGGATCCGGGTGGGCGTGGTGACGAACGCCGCCACCAGGCTGCAGGAGCACAAGCTGCGGGCGGCGGGTCTCGCGGACCTGCCCGTGCTGGTCGGGGTCGACACCCTCGGCTTCGGCAAGCCCGACCCCCGCGTCTTCCTCGAGGGTGCCCGGTTGCTGGGTACGGACCCGGCCCGGACGGCGTACGTGGGCGACGAGCCCACGGTGGACGCGCTGGCGGCCCACCAGGCGCGCCTGACGGGCGTCTGGCTGGACCGGGCGGGACACAGGCGGGGTCCGGGCTACGGAGGCTCTCCCGCGCCCGACGGCGGGTTCCGTGACGTGCAGGACCCGGACGCCCTGCGCGCGGCGGGTGTGCTGGTCATCGAGACGCTGGCGGAGCTACCGGCCGCCCTCGGCTACGGCGCCGGACGGCGTCGGACAGCCCCGTAAACGCCCTGAGCGAGACCCGGATCGGTACGCGTGACCGACAGCACGCCCTTTCCGTTTTGACCACCGTCCGAGGTCAGGTAGTGTTCTCCAGCGGTAGGGCCCACACGGAAAGCCTGGCGGAAACAGGTATATCCAGAAGGTCGTTACCCCCATGGGGTATGGTGTAATTGGCAGCACGAGTGATTCTGGTTCACTTAGTCTAGGTTCGAGTCCTGGTACCCCAGCGCAGAGCGCAGCACACACGTAGCCGACGCGAGTCGGCCGCAGAGTGCGCTACGGTTCTCACCGGTAACCGGTCCGCAACCGGTAGTTCAGGCCCCCATCGTCTAGCGGCCTAGGACGCCGCCCTCTCACGGCGGTAACGCGGGTTCAAATCCCGCTGGGGGTACGCAGGTCCGTCGGCTTCGGCTGGTGGATCCGTCCAGGCCCCCATCGTCTAGCGGCCTAGGACGCCGCCCTCTCACGGCGGTAACGCGGGTTCAAATCCCGCTGGGGGTACAGCAGAAAGGCCCGGTCCACGCGGACCGGGCCTTTCGCTTTGGGGATCAGCCGCGACTGATTCGTGTCCAGGCCCTGGGCGTCCATAACCTCCAGGGGTTGCGGCCCTTCTGAGCCTGCTGAACCAAGATCAGGAGCGTCAGCGGATCTTCGGGTCCTTGCCGCCCTCGATGAACGGCTCGGGCCGCACCTCGGAGTCCGGGTCGGCGGTGGCCCCGCCGGGCACGTGGCCCCCGTGGTGCGCGCCGCCGCCGGTAGCGGCGCTGCCCGACGTCGCGGGCGCCGTCGCGCCGCCCGTCGCGCCGCCCGTCGACGACCAGCCGGGGCGGGTCGGCTCGCCGGTCGTGGGGACCGTGCCGTCCGTGGTGGCGCTCTCGGCGGCGGTGCCGCCCGGGACGGTGCCGCCCGGGACGGTGCTGCCCTGGGCGGGGCCGCTCCGGGCGACCGGAAGCTCGATGCGCTGCGTCGGCGGGTTGCTGCGCCGTCCGATCCGGGGCATGAGGGCTGGCGGGGGCGGGCCGGCCGGTGACTCGGAGGAAGGCGTGGCCGCCGGCCGGAGGTCCGGGTTGGCCTGTGCGGCGGCCTCGGCGTCGGCGGCGTCCGGGTGGAAGAGCGTCGCGATGATGAGCCGGTACCGGGAGTCGGGCTGGGGTATCCAGGTGACCCGGTCGAGCGTCTGGTCCTGCCCCGCGGTCTCGAAGATGAAGGTGCCGTAGCCGAGCAGCTGACCCATCGGGGTGCGCTCGTACCCGAGGTCGGTCACCTTCTCGGTGGGCATCATCGCCACCCGGTGGATGAGGAACCCGTCGAGAACGAGCAGCCGGCGGTCGGTCAGGACGAACCAGCGGGCCCGCCACTCCAGCCACTTGTACAGCAGTCGTCCGCCGAGGACGACGAACGGCAGCCAGACCCAGCCCATGTCGTTCCGGACGTCGGGGTCCACCGCGACGAGCAGGGCCAGTGCCAGCACGAACGCACCGGCGGTCGTGAGAAGCGGCTCCCAGAGCATCGACCAGTGCCGGTGCGTTGCGATGATGATCTTCTCGTCCGCCAGGATGTACCGCTGCAGGGCGCGGTTGGGGACGACGAAGTCCGCTGTTGCGCTCATGCGGGTCTCCCCGGGGGTGCGGTCGGATCCGGTGGTCGGGCCTCGCCGCTGACCCTACGTGGTCAGCGGCCGATCGACCCGGTGAAGAGCTCCTCGAAGAATCTGCCGATGTTCGCGATGGCACCCCAGATGACGTCCCAGAGGGCGAGCACGACGTCGGCGGAGCGCTCGGGATCGTTGACGACCGAGTACAGCAAGAAGATCACCACGACCCAGATGATGATGAGCCTCACCTTAGGTGGCATCAGATTCCTCACGACGTAGGGGTGTGTGCCCTGGTGTGCACACGTCCCTCAAGAGGGTACTGACAGGACCGGGACCAGGGGAATCACCTGGCTCGGCGTGGCGGGCCAACACTTACCGACCGCTCACCTGCCGCACACGGCATGCGCACCACGGAGCCCACCGCGGGGCTCTGTGCGGCTGGACCCCGCGGGGTTCCGCCGGGGAGAGTCCTGCGGACGAGGGGACTACTCGCCGGACCGGTGCAGCACCTCGGTGAGCTTGTTGGCCGCTGCGACGACGGCGGCGGAGTGCAGCCGGCCGGGCTGCCGGGAAAGGCGCTCCACGGGGCCGGAGACGCTGACCGCGGCCACCACGCGGCCCGACGGCCCACGCACGGGCGCCGACACCGAGGCCACGCCCAGCTCACGTTCTGAGACGGACTGCGCCCATCCGCGGCGTCGGACGCCGGAGAGGATGGTGGCCGTGAAGGTCGCGTCACGCAGGCCGCGGTGGAGGCGGTCCGGCTCCTCCCACGCGAGCAGGACGTGCGCCGCGGAGCCGGCGCTCATGCTCAGCGTCGCGCCGACGGGGATGGAGTCCCGCAGGCCGACCGGACGCTCGGCGGCTGCGACGCACACGCGGTGGTCGCCCTGCCTGCGGTAGAGTTGGGCACTTTCGCCTGTGTGGTCCCGCAGCGCGATGAGCACGGGGTTCGCGGCCGCCAGGAGGCGGTCCTCGCCGGCGGCCGTGGCCAGCTCGTTGAGGCGCGGGCCCAGCACGAAACGGCCCTGCATGTCGCGGGCCACGAGGCGGTGGTGCTCGAGGGCAACGGCCAGGCGGTGCGCCGTCGGGCGGGCCAGGCCGGTCGAGGAGACGAGCTGCGCCAGGGTGGCCGGTCCGGCCTCGAGTGCCCCGAGGACGGACGCCGCCTTGTCCAAGACGCCGACTCCGCTAGTATCGTCCATACCGCGATATTGCCGTCTCGGAACGTGAGATTGCAAGTCGAGACCAAAAGTTGTTTCTGACAGAGGTAGTTACAGGGAGGCGAACCGCAATGGCCGGCACGCTGGCGGAGAAGGTCTGGGAAGCGCACCTGGTGCGTCGAGGCGAGGACGGCTCACCCGATCTTCTCTACATCGACCTGCACCTGGTGCACGAGGTCACGAGCCCGCAGGCGTTCGAGGGCCTGCGGCTCGCCGGGCGGCAGGTGCGGCGCCCTGACCTCACCATCGCCACCGAGGACCACAACACCCCAACGCTCGACATCGATCGGCCCATCGCCGACCTGACGAGCCGCACGCAGATCGACACGCTGCGCGCCAACGCCAAGGAGTTCGGCGTTCGGCTGCACAGCCTCGGCGACGCCGACCAGGGCATCGTGCACCAGGTCGGCCCGCAGCTCGGGCTCACCATGCCCGGTCTCACCGTCGTGTGCGGCGACTCGCACACCTCGACGCACGGCGCGTTCGGAGCGCTGGCGTTCGGCATCGGCACGTCCGAGGTGGAGCACGTGCTCGCCACCCAGACGCTCCCGCTGGCGCCGTTCAAGACCATGGCGATCACGGTGGACGGGACGCTGCCCGCCGGCACGACCTCCAAGGACATCATCCTGGCGATCATCGCGAAGATCGGCACCGGCGGCGGGCAGGGCTACGTGCTCGAGTACCGCGGCGAGGCCATCCGGGCGCTGTCCATGGAAGCCCGCATGACCATCTGCAACATGTCGATCGAGGCCGGCGCCCGCGCCGGCATGATCGCGCCCGACGAGACCACGTTCGAGTACCTCAAGGGCCGTCCCCACGCGCCCGAGGGCGAGGACTGGGACGCCGCCGTCGAGTACTGGCGGACGCTGCGCACGGACGACGACGCCCAGTTCGACGCCGAGGTGGTGCTCGAGGCCTCCGACCTGGAGCCGTTCGTCACCTGGGGCACCAACCCGGGCCAGGGCCTGCCGCTCTCGGCATCCGTCCCGGTTCCGGCGGAGATCGCCGACGAGGGCGAGCGCGAGACCGCGGCCAAGGCCCTGGAGTACATGGGTCTGACCGGCGGCACGCCACTGCGCGACATCCAGGTCGACACGGTGTTCATCGGCTCCTGCACCAACGGTCGCATCGAGGACCTGCGGTCCGTCGCGAAGGTGATCAAGGGGCGCAAGAAGGCCGACTCCGTGCGGGTCCTGGTGGTCCCGTCCTCGGCCCGCGTGCGGCTGCAGGCCGAGGCCGAGGGGCTCGACGTGATCTTCAAGGAGTTCGGCGCCGAGTGGCGCAACGCGGGCTGCTCGATGTGTCTGGGCATGAACCCGGACCAGCTCGCGCCGGGGGAGCGGTCGGCGTCCACGTCGAACCGCAACTTCGAGGGGCGGCAGGGCAAGGGCGGTCGTACCCACCTGGTCTCGCCGCTGGTCGCCGCCGCCACGGCGATCCGGGGCACCCTGTCGAGCGTCGCCGACCTCGACCTGCCGTACGACATCGACATCACCACCTTCGACGGCACGCCGCTCGACGGTGTCGGCGCGTCCCCGCTGGGCGAGCCCGTTGTCGACCTGCCCATTCCCGTGGCGATCGGATCCGCTCCGAGCGGGTCCGCCGCCGGCCAGCCCGCGCTGCGCTGAGAGGAGCACAGACCATGGAGAAGATCCACACCCACACCGGCGTCGGCGTCCCGCTGCGGCGCAGCAACGTGGACACCGACCAGATCATCCCCGCCGTGTACCTCAAGCGGGTCACGCGCACCGGGTTCGAGGACGCGCTGTTCGCCGCCTGGCGGGGTGACCCGTCGTTCGTGCTGAACCAGGAGGCGTACTCGGCGGGCTCCGTGCTCGTGGCCGGGCCCGACTTCGGCACCGGCTCCTCGCGTGAGCACGCCGTCTGGGCGCTCAAGGACTACGGCTTCCGCGTGGTGCTGTCGTCCCGGTTCGCCGACATCTTCCGCGGCAACTCGGGCAAGCAGGGCCTCGTGGCGGGCGTGGTCTCGCCCGAGGACATCGAGATCCTCTGGAAGATCCTCGAGACCAAGCCCGGCACCGAGGTGACCGTGGACCTGGAGGCGAGGACCGCCACGGCCGACGACGTCACCGTGCCGTTCCAGATCGACGACTACACGCGGTGGCGGCTCATGGAGGGGCTCGACGACATCGGGCTCACCCTGCAGCAGGAGGACAAGATCACCGCGTTCGAGGCGACCCGGGAGTCGTGGCGCCCGAAGACCCTGCCCGCGCGGCACCTGCCGTCGGTCGAGATCGAGGCGGCCCGCCCGGTCTGACCGGGTCCCTACAGCGTCGGTGGTCCCTGGCGCACCTTCTCCAGAAGGAGCTCCGGGGTCACCGTCGCCGGGTCCCACCACGAGTCGATCCACCAGGTGACGCCCGCGTCGGCCATGACGCGGGCCTGCTCGGCGGCCTCGGCAGGGTCGGGCGAGAGCTTGCCCTGCAGGATGATCTCGAACGGCCGGTCGCCCCGGGTGTCCTCCGTGCCGTTTCCCTCGGCCCCGTCCGACCGGTGCGCCGTCAGCCAGTCCACCAGCCCGGTGATGTGCTCCGTCGTCAGATCGTCCGCCGTACCGCGCAGCTGCGGAACGATCCCGTCCCAGCGCAGCGTGCGCCTCAGGTTCTTGGCGGGCGGTCGCTCGGCGTCCCAGACACCGACCGGCCACACCGGGATCCGGCCGTTCACCGGCTGCTCGGGGAACCGGAACGGGCCGGTCTTGATGTGTTCCCCGTGGAACTCGAAGTCCTCTCCGGACCAGGACCGCTCGAGCCAGGCCAGGGTCTCGTCCAGCAGCGCTGCCCGCTCCTTCAGGCCCGTCGCCTGGCCCGGAGCAGAGGTGAAGCCGCGGTCGTCACCCACCCCGACACCCACGGGCAGGACCAGGCGGCCGCCGGACAGGCGGTCCACGGTGAGGGCGCGCTGCGCGAGCTCCCACGGACGGTGCCGCGGTACGGCGAACACCATCGCGCCGAGCGTGATGCGCTCCGTCACGGCGGCAGCGGCGGCGAGGACGGCGAACGGGTCGTAGACCGGCATCGCCCACTCGCCCTCCAGGCTGATCGCGTCCCAGGTGAAGAAGCCGTCCCAGCCGTGCTCCTCGCTCTCGCGTGCCAGAGCGATGTGCTGGTCGATCGTGCCGAAGCTGCTGATGAATCCGAACTTCATACCGTTCCTCCGGGTGGCCCAGGTGGTTGTCCGACGTCACCCAGCACGCTACGCCGAGACACTGACACTCCCGGGGCCGGGCCCGGTTAGATCTGCACGGGGCGCTCGAAGAACGTCTCCAGGACCACTATCGCGTCGGTCCCCGTGACGCCGTCGACGCCGAAGATACGGCGCAGCGCCTGCTGCAGCTCTTCGGTGGACGCGGTGCGCACCTTGACCAGCACCGAGGCCGATCCGGCCACGATGTGCGCCTCCTCGATCTCCGCGATCCGGGCTAGGGCCTCGCGAGTGGACGCGTCGCCCATCCAGGCGTTGGCGTCGACCATGACGAAGGCGAGCACGCCGCGGCCGACGGCACGGGGGTCGATCTCGATGGTCGTCCGGCGGATCACCCCGCGTTCCCGAAGCTTGCGCACGCGGTCGTGCGCCGCGCCCGCGGACAGCCCAACGGCCTTGCCCAGCGCCGCGTACGGCATGCCCGCGTCCTGCTGCAGCAGCTTGAGGAGCTCCCGGTCGACGTCATCCATGGCAGGGACTATACCGATGACCCCGGCTGTACATGAATCGGACTTTGCGGATAATCTCCGAACCATGTTCACTGCTGAGGCGATACCTGCCGAGTTTGTCGTCCTTGACGAGCGCTTCGCTGGATGTGACGGCGACTTCGTCGTCCAGCGCCACTTCTCCGACGCGAGGAAGACCGAGGGCCCCGCGTACTTCGCGGGCGGGCAGTACCTCGTCTTCAGCGACATCCCGAACGACCGGCTGCTGCGCTACGACGAGACGACGGGCGCCGTCGGCGTCCTGCGGCACGGCTCCGGATACGCCAACGGGAACACCGTCGACCGTCAGGGCCGCCTCGTCACCTGCGAGCAGGGCAACCGGCGGGTGACGCGTACCGAGCACGACGGCTCGGTGACGGTCCTGGCGGACAGCTACCGCGGCAAGCGGCTCAACAGCCCGAACGACGTAGTGGTGCGCGCGGACGGTTCGGTGTGGTTCACGGACCCCACCTACGGCATCACCGGGGACTACGAGGGCAACGCGGGCGACTCCGACTTCGGCGGCGCCTGCTACGTGTTCCGCGTCGACCCCGTCGACGGGGAGGTCACCGTCGTCGCGGACGATTTCGTCCGGCCCAACGGGCTGGCGTTCTCACCGGACGAGCGGCGGCTGTTCGTCGTCGACACCCGGCAGGACCCGAGCCACATCCGCGTCTTCGACGTCACGGACGACGGGCGCCTGACCGGCAGCACGATCCACGCCACCTGCGACGCCGGCCGCTTCGACGGGATGCGCCTCGACACCGAGGGCCGCATCTGGGCCGCCGCCTGGGACGGCGTGCACTGCTTCGCTCCCGACGGCGACCTGATCGGCAAGCTGCTCCTGCCCGAGTCGGTCGCGAACCTCACCTTCGGCGGGCACAAGCGCAACCACCTCTACCTCACGGCGGGCACCTCGCTGTACTCGCTGCGGGTCACCTTCAACGGCGCCGCGTACCCCGGCTGACCACCGGCGAAGCTAGGGTTACGCCGTGACGCAGACGCGACCCGTGGTGGAGATGTGGACCGATGGCGCCTGCAAGGGCAACCCCGGGCTGGGTGGCTGGGGTGCGCTCCTGAAGGCAGGGGAGCACTCCAAGGAGCTGTTCGGCGGGGAAAAGGTCACGACGAACAACCGCATGGAGCTCAAGGCCGTCGTCGAGGCGCTGCGGGCGCTCAAGCAGCCGAGCGACGTCACCATCCACGTCGACTCGTCGTACGTGATGAACGGTATGAAGACCTGGATCGTGGGCTGGAAGCGCAACGGGTGGAAGACCGCGAGCAAGCAGCCGGTGAAGAACGTCGACCTGTGGCAGGAGCTCGACGCCGAGGTCGCCCTGCACACGGTGCGCTGGGTCTGGGTCAAGGGCCACGCCGGCGACCCGGGCAACGAGGCGGCGGACATGCTGGCCAACAAGGGTGTCGACAGCGTGCGCTGATGGCCTGCGCCGACGGCCTCGTGGAAGCCGTAGCGGTAACGAGACCGATGTCACGTCACCACGATTCGCGCACCCTAATACCCTTGTCCCATGGCTTCCCACTACGACGTCGTACTCCTCGGTGCGGGCCCCGGCGGCTACGTCGCCGCGATCCGCGCTGCCCAGCTCGGTAAGTCCGTTGCGATCATCGAGGAGAAGTATTGGGGTGGTGTCTGCCTCAACGTGGGCTGCATCCCTTCCAAGGCTCTGCTCCGCAACGCCGAGCTGGCCCACATCTTCACTCACCAGAAGGACTTCTTCGGCATGTCCGGGGACGTCACGTTCGACTTCGGCAAGGCGTTCGACCGCTCGCGCGACGTGGCCGGCGGCCGTGTCAAGGGCGTCCACTTCCTGATGAAGAAGAACAAGATCACGGAGTTCGACGGCCGCGGCACGTTCCGCGACGCGAACACCATCGAGGTGGCCCTCAACAAGGGCGGCACCGAGACCGTGACGTTCGACAACGCGATCATCGCGACCGGCTCCGAGGTGCGCCTGCTGCCCGGCGTCGAGCTGTCCTCGAACGTCGTGACCTACGAGGAGCAGATCCTCACGCGGGAGCTGCCGAAGTCGATCGCCATCGTCGGCGCGGGCGCCATCGGCATGGAGTTCGGCTACGTCCTGAAGAACTACGGCGTGGACGTCACGATCATCGAGTTCCTCGACCGTGCGCTGCCGAACGAGGACGCCGACGTCTCCAAGGAGATCGCCAAGCAGTACAAGAAGCTGGGCATCAACCTGCTGACCTCGACCGCCGTCCAGACCGTCAAGGACGACGGTTCGTCGGTCACCGTCTCGTACAAGGGCGTCAAGGACGACAAGCCTGGCGAGCTCGTCGTTGACAAGGTCCTCATGGCCGTCGGCTTCGCGCCCAACGTCAGCGGGTTCGGCCTCGAGAACACGGGCGTGCAGCTCACCGAGCGCGGCGCCATCGCCATCGACGACTACATGCGCACCAACGTGCCGCACATCTACGCCATCGGCGACGTCACCGCCAAGCTCATGCTGGCGCACGTCGCGGAGGCGCAGGGCGTCGTCGCCGCCGAGACGATCGGCGGGGCCGAGACCCAGACGCTGGGCGACTACCGCATGATGCCGCGCGCGACCTTCTGCTCCCCGCAGATCGCGTCGTTCGGTCTCACCGAGCAGCAGGCTCGCGACGAGGGGTACGACGTCAAGGTTGCGTCCTTCCCGTTCATGGCCAACGGCAAGGCGCACGGCCTGGGTGACCCGACCGGCTTCGTGAAGCTGGTCGCCGACGCGAAGTACAACGAGATTCTCGGCGCGCACATGATCGGCCCGGACGTCTCGGAGCTCCTGCCGGAGCTGACGCTGGCGCAGAAGTGGGACCTGACGGCGGACGAGATGGCGCGGAACGTGCACACGCACCCGACGCTGTCGGAAGCGCTGCAGGAGTCTATTCATGGGATTGCTGGGCACATGATCAACTTCTAGTTGGTCGCGCCGCCACCCTTGGGCGATCGGCATGCGAAGAGGCCCGGATCCGTGGATCCGGGCCTCTTTGCATCCTGG